>CAZLYM010000102.1:0-12045 GCA_964563475.1 uncultured Pirellulaceae bacterium | reverse complement strand
TTACTTGCCCGCTGGCATGGGATCAGAGTTGGGACTCGGTAACCTCACCAGCAGCCTCACCAGCAGCAGTACTCCGACTCCAACTAGTTCGACTCCTGTCAGTCAGCCATCGCCGCAAGCTTCAGCACCTTCTGGAGGTGGAGGTGGAGGTGGATCGATTGCCAAAATTCTGATCCCTCTATTGTTGCTGGGGGCTCTTGCCTATGGCGTCATGAAATTTGCCGGTAGCCGAGACGGAGGTGCCGAAGATGCAATGCAAGAAGAAGTTCCGGAGTTGAATCTGGACCTGGATGGTGCGACGCCCAACATCGATCTTGGTGGTGCAGTGCCCAACATGGATCTGGACCTAGGTGGAATCGACTTCGGGGCGATCGGAGGCGAAGCGGGCGAGAAACTTAAGAACTTGCAGGGGCAATTCTCAGGTATCGCGAGTGGCTTCCAAGGCCTGGCCACAGAAGATGGCGCGAATGATTTGAAGGGCAAGATTGAGGGACTTACCGGATCGGTTGGCGATCTGGGGCTTTCGGACATGAGCGGCGTCGCCAAGACATCCGCTTCAACGATGGTTGGAAAGTTTGTTGGAGTCATTCAGGGTATGGTTGAGAAAGTCGAAAATCCGACACTTAAAGGAATTATCCAGCCTGCCGTTGATGGGTTGCTCAACAAGTTGAACTCGCTGGGCCTATGATCACGTGCTAGCGGTTCATTTATCTGGACCCATCGCAAGAATCAGCGTATCGTCCTCGGTTGAATCTTTTCAACCGAGGATTTTTCATGCGCACCTATGACCACTGCTTTTTTCAACGTCGCAATCCGGCAAGGAAGACCGCCATCGTTGAAGCTGTCGGACGAATGATCGGCGTGTTGTTGCTGGGTTTGACCGTGCAGTCATCGATCCAAGCGCAGGTTCAATTGCCTCAATTTCGGATCGAGTCTCAGGTGTACACCGGCTCTGGGCAGTCGCCGGTTTCCGAAAATGTGACGTTGTTTGATAGCGGCATCGTCTACGATTTTCAAATGGCTGCCGTCGCCAACACTCCACCATCCGAGATCGTGATCTTCGACGAACGGAAACGTCAGCTGACACTGATGGATGTCAACCGAAAACTATCATGGACTGTTGACGATCTTCGGCTGCTGACCATGCTTGACCAGTTGCGGCGTGAAACCGTCAATAGTGACAAGTCCAGTTTTCTGGTAAACGAAAAGTTCAATGAAACTCATGACTGGTCAGCCGACAAAGTTCTCTTGGAGAGCGATTCTTTTCGGTATCTGTTAACTGGCAAGCGTCCTGCAAACGCAGCTATCTTGCCGAGGTACTACGAATTCTTGGATCAGTTCACTCGCCTGAGTGCTTCGGATCCGAAACGGTTGCCACCATTTCCTCGCCTAGCGCTCAACAAATCGATCAAAAAAATCGGGTGGATTCCTACAGAAGTCCACGTCGACATCAAACCCAACGCAATGTTCAAGGAAGCGTTTTCGGCGGTCTCGAAACACGTTCTGGTCATGTCGCTTTCCGATGCCGATCGAGAACGAATCAAGTTCGCTCGTAAGTGCTGGTTAGAATTCCAGACGTGTTCCCTAGTTGAGTATCGACAGATCCCGACTGCGTCGAAGCGAGTGGCGAGTAAGCTCAAAGATGATCAGCCCTCAACTTTAACAACTGGCCAGCGTCGTTGATTAAGTTGTCCAAAAGTCACCCTCTTTTTGCTCTGCCGTATCGTGGGTTCAGGCGGTATTCGAGCTCCACATTTACCTGCATTTAAAGGCGGCGAGGGCTTTGGTGCGAGCTTTTTTCGCGAAAACGTGTCCTTTGGCTCGTGAATTGACGTGTCTTTCCTTGCCCAGACAGGCTGGTCGCACCGGTAAGTTCTTGAATCACCACTAGGTGAGGGAAAGATTTTTCGGTGATTTTCGATAATTGTCGAAGAATAATACCAGGAAGTAATTGTCGATTACGACTAGCTAAACGGGTGCAATACTCTCACTACCACTAACGAACACTTCCACTTCCCAGACCAAACGCCACTTCCATTTGCGATTGGTAGGAGACCACGATGGTACAAATCCGTCATAAGTCTTCCGGCAAAGTTTTGCTGAAGGCCCGCAACGCATCCTTGCGCGGATGTACGCTTGCGCGGCTGGACCTTTCGGGGGCCGAGTTCAACGGATTTGATCTGTCAGGCTGTCGATTTGAAGGTTGCAATCTGAGCGATTGCGATTTCGGCGGCAGCAACCTTCAAAATGCTCAAATCAAAAACTCGGTGTTGAAGCACGCCAACTTTTCCCGCGCCAATCTTCAGGGCGCTGTTATGACCGACAGCGTTTTTCAAAGCTCCAGTTTTGTGTCGTGCATTGCAACGGGCGTTTCGTTCCGCAATTCAAAGATAAACAATGCATCGATGGCCGGGGGTGATTTTAACGATTGCAATTTTGTCTTCGCCGAACTTCGCAGTAATCTACGCGGAGCATCATTGGTGGCGGCGAATTTGTTTGGAGCCGATCTGACAGACGCTGATTTTTCTAACGCAGACCTGAGTTTGGCTAACATGACCGATGCGGTTATCACCGGAGCCAATTTTCTAGCCGCCGACATGTCTGGCTGTATCGGCATCAATGGGCGCCCGTGGGGAGCTGCCATTCGGAGACCAATCGTTTCCCGCCGGTGGTGGAGGGCTGGCTTGGGCTCGGTCATCCAGTAACAGTTGCGAGTGCTCCAGTAACTTTGCTGGTGGATCCCTGCTTCATTGTCTGTGACCACGTTTGTGCAAGCGTAAGGCATGGACCTCGGCAGTTAGCCAAAGTCAACGTGGCGGGTGCCAGTGGGCTGCGGTGGTCATCAATTCCCAGCAAGCTATCGACCTTCGGTACCTCGTAGATTGGGAAGATTTCATTTTCCCCATTTTCTTTTCTCCAGTCGTGGGCTCGGGGTACCGAAAAATGCGAACGAAGTTACAGTTTGCCGACCGTTTTCTGATGGGTGTTTTCCAAATTATCTTCTCTTGATAGGCTTGTGCCCTGATTCGGGGGCAATCTGAACCGATTCAGGAAGTATGCCGCGCTTGCACGCACGGTATGCGAGTGGTCGGATCGAGTCTCCGATGCAGGTTGAGTTGTTGTCTTCACGACTTGGCTACCCGTATGGAGTGGACTCGGGTGTCCATATTCAGCACGCATCAGTACGCGGTCTGGGTGCATTTTTTCGATCGAACATTGAACATTCATTTCACACCGCCCCAGAAGCTATAGTCAGCTGCCGCGTTCGATCGCGTCCCTCCAACTAACGACGAAACAACGATTATCTCGATGATAGACACACTCGAACCTACCGCCAGCGATCCCGAAATGCTTCGGAGCGAACTGGTCCGTTCATTTTCGAGTTTCGAATCGAGCTTCCGCAGCCGCTTTCCCATGTTGTGGTTGGTGACTCTGCTCGCTCCGGTGGTCGTTACCGTCGTGCTGCTGGGTGTCTTAGGACTGATCTACGGATGGGACTATCCTCAGAAGCTGGTCGGTCACGCGTTGGCGACCTTCTTCATTTTTGGTCGCTTCATTGTTCTTGTTGGAACCGAAGGAGCCGCTGCCGTCTCCGAAACAGCGGAGCAGGGATTCAAAGTTCTGCTCAGTCCGGGCGAACTGTTTGCCATGGTAACGTACATGGACTTCATGGTCGCTTTGTTCGTCACGTTTCATATGGGCATCTTGTTTCGTTTGCCAAACATCGGCCCGAAGATCGCGATGCTGGTCTGGGATGGGAAATTCATCATGGATGCTCAACCGTGGATTAAGCGGGTAGCATTTTTCGGCCTTGTTCTGTTTGTCATATTTCCGACCTCAACCACCGGCAGCATCGGTGGTTCAATTTTCGGACGCTTACTTGGGCTAAGTCGCTGGATGACCGTCTTCGGAGTCCTGTTGGGTAGCATTGCGGGAAACGCGTTGATGTATGCTTTCTCTAAACAGATTAATCAGTACATCGGCCCCGAAAATTACTCGATCAAGATCATTGGGGTCGCGTTGTTGATCGTGTTGGTGTTCCTGATGGAACTTCGCTACCGAAAAGTAAAGAACAAGTTTCTTGACCGACAGGCAGCCGACGATACTGGCACACAGAGCGGAGACCATGGTGGTTCGGAGTCGGAAGCTTGAGCCGCCGAACATGGGCCAGCCTGAACCGCAGCGTTGAGCGGTGCCGAAAGTGTGACCGCTTGATTGAACATTGCCGCACGGTCGCCAAAGTCAAACGTAAGGCATACACTGATCAAAAATACTGGGGCAAACCGGTAGCCAACCTCGGCCAAGCACCTGCCGCTCTGCTGGTGATCGGACTTGCCCCTGGAGCCCATGGTGCCAACCGAACCGGCCGGATGTTCACTGGCGATCGTAGCGGAGACTGGTTGTTCCGAGCGCTTCACAAAGCCGGATTTGCCAATCAGCCGACATCAACCGATCGCGACGATGGCCTGCAGTTGACCAATTGCGTAGTGACCAATATCTGCCGATGTGCGCCGCCCGACAACAAACCGACAACCGCCGAAGTCAAACAATGCGAACCATTTTTCAATCGAACCATTGAGTTCTGCCAGCCGATCGTTTTTCTGGCATTGGGAGGATTGGCTTGGAGGTCCATCATTGCTTGGGCAATTGAAAATGATCGCTTGCGCAAGGTAACGCCTCGTCCCAAATTCTCTCATGGAGCCGAACTCAAGCTGGCGGACAACCGTTGGTTGTTGGGAAGCTATCATCCCAGTCAGCAGAATACTTTTACCGGCAGGTTGACGGAGCCGATGTTTGATCGCATCTTCCGACAGGCTCGAAAAAAAATCGATCAAGGGCTTGCGGATCAATAGGCTACCGAATGATCATGGTTGTCGATCAATCTTGTGCGAGCGAGATGAAATTGAATATGGTCGCGTTTCGCGGGGCAAGTCCCGACATGAAGCTTACGTCTCTTTCAGAAAACAGCGAAAAGCATGACTCAATATCCGTCTGAACGCGAACCTGAATCGGAACAAAGAGACGATTTTACCGTTATGGCCGAACTGGTTTCTGAACCCGCCACGGGCACGCCCGGACGTCCGCGCAACCGGCTATCAATCGGGGGGATTGTCAGTTGGCTGGTGGTGATCGCGATTACCGTGGGGATCATTGCCTTGGTTGCGACGACCCAGCAGGTCGTCAGCGAGACCGTTGGTGGTGACGCAACCAGTGGCGACCTGCTTCAGGTTCAGTTGGCTGGGAAAATGCTCGTTGGCCAAAAAGAACTCATGGCGACCGTTGAGCAAGTGCCTGGCACCGAAGCAGAAATTGAAACAATAGAAGAGGCGATTGACCGCGCAAACAGAGGGACCTTCGAGCAGCAGCTTGCATGTGTCGTGCTGACCAACGAACTGTTGGGAGCCGACGAAGCACTCGAAATGCTAAGTGACCTAGACGAACGAGTCATTAAACACGACTTCAAGCCTTCGGAAAATCAATCGATCCTTCATGACGGGGTCACAAACATTGTCAACGCCTGTGTCGACGATTCGTTCGATGACGCCACCCTGTCCATCGAGGAAGAAGAATTGCTGGGTGAAAAGATGGGATGGATCGGTCGGCTTGCCACCGTACCCGCGGCCTCTGGGAAGACCGTTATGCGGGAAGAAGTGGTCTCCGAGGCGATGACCAGTGCCGTGATCGCTTCACTGGCGTTTTTCGGAGGCGTGGTTGCTCTACTCGCTGGCTTCGTCTTGGCAGTGCGAACCATCCGCAGTTGGAAACAGGGTGAATTCGAGGGCCGCTTCGACAACCGAGAGGGTGTCCACAACATCTACATCGAAACATTTGCCATCTGGTTGGTTTACTTTTTTGGAATTCAGCTTGCGATAGAGCCCTTGGTGGATGCGATGGAATTCAATCCGCTAGTCGTTAGCCCGGTGATTATGTTCAGTTCATTGATCGCGCTGGTATGGCCGGTAATTCGGGGCATTCCTTTTTCTCAAGTGCGGCAGGACATCGGCTGGACCAGCACCAAGCCGCTCCAAGATTTCTTCGCCGCTCCGGTTGGTTACCTAGCTACCATCCCGTTGGTATTGATAACCCTGCTAGTGATATTAAGTGTATCCGGACTGGGAATGCAGTCAGGTGATCCGGCCGCAACCGAGGAGTTTTCGCGAGGTCAGACTGTCTCCCACCCCATTCAGGAGTACGTGAGTAACGCGGATGGCTACGTCGTCTTGTGGGTTATTTTGTCGGCCTGCGTGGCGGCCCCGATTGTCGAGGAAACCGTATTCCGCGGAATTCTGTACCGTCACCTTCGGGACGTCACGGCGCACTGGCGGGTGACGGCAACGGTCGCATTTTCTTCGCTGGTCAATGCCTTTATTTTCGCCGCCATTCACCCTCAAGGGGTGATGTTGATTCCGGTATTGGGGTCCCTAGCGGTTGGGTTTTCTCTGATGCGCGAATGGCGCCGATCGCTCTATCCCAGCATGATCATGCACGCGATCCACAACGGCTTGGTCACTTGTTTGATGTTCACGATTCTGTGATATTGAAGCCTGTCGCGGCCGACAATTTGACGGATCCAAGACTTGCCCTACCGATGGGCGCGTTTTGTGACGAGGCGCGTTCTGTGACGGATGGCTTGCTAAGGTAAGCACTGCGCGTCCAATTCGCCCGCGACGAACTGACAGACAAACCACTAATGCAGAAACTCAAATGGCACAAATCAACGACCACTACCTGAAACTTCAAGCTGGCTACCTGTTCCCAGAAATCGCTCGTCGAGTCAACGCATTCTGCGAATCCAATCCCGACGCCCAAGTGATCAAGATGGGCATTGGCGATGTGACTCGGCCGCTGGCGCCGGCGATCGTCAAAGCGATGCATGAAGGGGTCGACGAGATGGCCAACGCCGAAACGTTTCGCGGCTACGGTCCCGAGCAGGGATACCCGTTTCTTCGCGAGGCTATTGCCAAAAACGATTTTCAGGATCGAGGCATCGACGTCAGTGCGGATGAGATTTTTGTTTCCGACGGCTCGAAATGTGATTCGGGGAACTTGCTGGATATTTTTGGCAGTGATAACGTGATTGCCGTTCTTGATCCGGTGTACCCTGTTTACGTGGACACAAACGTTATGGCCGGGCATACTGGCCCGGCCGACGAAAATGGCCGCTACGGAAAACTGGTGTACATGCCGGTCACCGCCGAGACAAATTTCGAACCGGCAATCCCTGACCAGCACGTCGATTTGATCTATCTGTGCTACCCAAATAATCCCACGGGCACTGTTGCCTCGCGCGAGATGCTGACCAAGTGGGTCGAGTACGCTAAGAAAAACGATGCGATTATCTTTTACGATGCCGCTTACGAAGGTTTTGTTTCCGAGACCGATGTGCCTCGTTCGATTTTCGAAATTCCGGGCGCTCGAGACGTTGCGATTGAGCTACGCAGCTTCAGCAAGACTGCGGGTTTCACTGGCGTTCGCTGTGCGTTCACCGTGATCCCGAAAACGCTCAAGGGGAAGACCAGCGATGGCCAAGAGAAAGACATTCACTCTTTGTGGAACCGTCGCCACTGCACGAAATTCAACGGCGTCAGCTACCCTGTTCAGCGTGCTGCCGCTGCGGCTTACTCGGATGATGGAAAAGCTCAGATTCAAGAACTGGTCAGCTTTTACATGAACAATGCCCGTTTGCTTCGTGAAGGACTACAAGCGGTCGGCATAGAAGTTTTCGGTGGAGTGAATGCTCCCTATGTTTGGTTGAAAACGCCTGACGGGATCAGCAGCTGGGACTTTTTTGATCAGCTGTTGGAGAAATCCCACATTGTCGGTACACCGGGCAGCGGATTTGGTGCGGCGGGGGAAGGTTACTTCCGCCTGAGTGCCTTCAATTCGCTGGAGAATACTCAAACCGCAATCGAGCGAATTCAGAAATCCATGACCGTTAGTTCTTGATACGCTGCGCGTATCAAGAAGACGCGTTAGTCGGAGAAAACTTCGAACGCTGCGGAATGAAACTCTGGGTGAAAGGATTTTGCACCCGCCACGCCCTCAGATAGATGTTGAAAGCTCTCTCATGGATTTAGACATTCTTCCGCTGATTTCGCGTTGGCTTCACGTTATTCCCGCGATCGTTCTGGTGGGCGGCACGCTGTTCATGCGGTTGGCATTGGCTCCGGTGGCGTCTGCTGCGGCGGACACTGAATCGGCAGAATTGCGAGAATCGATTCGGCGCAAGTGGGCGAAATGGGTGATGATTTCGGTTGGCTTGCTGCTGATCAGCGGTTTGTACAACGTGGTGGTCAAAGCCAAAGGCTTTCACCTGACGCCCGTCTACAATGGATTGCTATTGTTGAAAATCCTGTTGGCCTTGGCGGCTTTTTACTTATCTGCCGTGCTTTCAGGCCGCAGTGAAAAGGCCGTTCGGTTTCGCCAGTCGGAGACGAAATGGCTGAACATCCTGTGCGGTATCATGTTGGCAATCGTCCTGATTGCTGGCTACATGAAAATGGGCTCAGCCAGTTTCGAGAAGAAAGTTCGAGGGGCGGGGCAGGCCGCCGCTGCTTTTGAATCGCTCTGAACAAAGGTCGTTTCTGTGACGATCTTCGTGGATTGACCTTGGTTTGTCGTTTTTTTCGATGAACGAGAGATTTTCCGTCGCGGTTTCGGATTGCTTGCGTGTTTCTGAAGAGCATTAGATTCTTCAAGGAAACCCAAATGAGACAATTTTTTTCAGCTTTTCTGCGGATTGGTCTGCCGGCCGTTTTGATTTTACTTGGAACGCTCGATATCGCTGACGCACAGCGTCGCCGCGGCGGGCGTGGAGGTGGAGGTCGCGGAAACGGATGGAAATTCGTCGCCGATAAATACGACGCCAACAAAGACGGTTCGGTGTCGGTAGAAGAATACACGCGAGGCGAAGCGGCATTCAAAGTGTTAGATGCCAATTCGGACGGGGTTCTTGATGAAGATGACTGGAAAGGGCAGTCACATCGAAAACCTGCTGGTCCCGCTCCCGAAGAAGGAGACGTTGCGCCTGATTTTACGTTGACCACCATCAAAGACGCCGATTCAAAGGTAACGCTTTCTGATTTTGCAGGAAAAAAACCAGTTGCGTTGTTGTTTGGAAGCTGTACCTGACCGCCTTTCGTCCGTTCAGTTGGTCAACTGAAAAAGATGCACGCGGATTATGGCGACGATGTCCAGTTTTTGTTTGTCTACTGCCGAGAGGCTCATGCTGCCGACAGCGCCCGTCCAACGGGCAAAGATGTGGAACAGCCTGTTTCCACGGAGGAACGTCGTGAGGTCGCAGCCCAATTCCTTAAAGATATGGAGCTTGAAATTCCAGCTGTGCTGGACTCGATCGACGATACAGCTTCAAAAGGTTATGCCGCTTTGCCGGATCGCATGTACTTGGTATCCAAGGACGGGAAAATTGCCTACGCCGGTGGTCGAGGTCCACGCGGGTTCAAGCCCGATGAACTGCAGTTTGCGATTGAGTTAGAGCTGAGAGCTTCTGCCAAAAAAATGGACAAGAAAGGTTCCGCCAAGAAACTGGATGACGCGGGACAAGATGACGCCGAATAACGCTCGAGCTGAACCGTTAAACGTCCGCCCCTTTTAAAGGCTCAAACAAGCTGGTGATGCATTTGTTCAATTTTGCATCAACAGCTTGTTTTTTAGTGCTTGAAACGATAGCTGGCGGCTAACAGGGCTGTTGTGCCTGTTGTCGTCGACCTGCCGCCTTTACGGATTGTGAGGCCGCCCAAGGGCTTCACAGGGCCTTCTTTTTCAGCATCTGGTGACTTTTCCCAACAAGTCGCCCTGAACAAATGGCCTTTCTTCCTGAAAAGATCTTGCGATTTGTTATGCCGTTGTTGGTTTGCGAATATTTCCGAACTCGCGTGCTGCTAGGGCGAATTGATAACATATAGTTCATCTGACCGACCCTCCTTGTCATCGGACAGAATTAGATGCGCGGAACAAATAACAGAAGACGTAAAAATCGTCGAGGCGTTGCAGCTGTTGAGGCGGCTGTCTGCCTTCCTTTGCTGATCATTATCTGGTTGGGAACTTTCGAAGTCACGCGACGCACATCGCTTCAGCAGCAGGCGCAATTGCTGGCGTCCAACGCCGCACATCGGATCCTCGACAACAATACTGATTTCGAAACGATCGAAGCGGACACCCTAGCCCTTGCGGAATCACTTGGAATCGTCGACTGCCAGGTTGGAGTCTCTCGTATCGATCATGAAATCATCGAAGCAACTGTGTCGATGGACTTCACCAAGAATTCTCCGATCAGTTCCATTTTGAGAGGCCAGCAAATCTCATCTAGTTACTACTCTTACCAGGAGGAATGACCCAGTGGCTCAAAAGCTCTCTCAAAGATCAGGGGCCGTATTGCCTCTCATTGCTGTGTTCATCACCGCGTTTATGCTTGTCGCGGCTTTGACCATTAACAGCAATTGGTTCATGTTCAATCACACCAATGCTCAGAACACCGCTGATATTTCAGCACGTGCATCTCTACAGAAAATCATCGTTGACTCGCAAGCCGACGGGCGTATTGACCGAGCACGAGACTTGGGTGTTCGCCTGTACAATTTGAATATCACTCGAAACGGTCCAGGGTTTTCCCCTGAAAGGGTCCGTTTTGGAAACACTCAAGGCGATGGAACAGGCAACGGGTTTTCCGAGGTTTTTAGTGACTCGGACGTCGTTTCCGCAGTCTTTGTGGACTCACCGGTCGAGCTGGAGCAGCAGAACGTTGAAGTCTTCTTCGCTGGTTTGCTGGGGAGTGATCCGCATGTAAAGATCTTTGCGGATGCAACCGTCAGTACGCGTCCGATCGATATCATCCTTTCTTTGGATGCGTCTAGATCGATGAACCGGCTTTCTGGCGGCACCCAAAACGAGTTTCCTCCGGGCGGGACGTCGATCCATGAACCGCCAGTGCCGGGAAGTCGCTGGCATAGCCTTACTAATACCGTCGTGTTATTTCTAGACGCACTCAAAGATACAAATCCCAATGCTCGCGTAGGGCTGGTAACGTTTGGTGGAGGTGCTACGCCAAAAGAAAATCAGCCCTCCAGTCCGCTGGATGACGATTTGTCAAGATTTGAGGTGCCCCTGACGGTCGTTGTTGATAATGATGTTGCTAATATCAACGCCGTGATGGATTCATACGTTGACCACCCAGCCCTTGGTTTGGGAACCAGTCTTTACGATGGAATCGAGACCAGCGTCGGTGCGTTTCAGACTGATACAAACTCAGTCAGGCACATCGTAATGCTATCGGATGGTTCGCAATCGGCGGTGTCGCGGCCAGAACCTATCTTGGCCGCCCGTGCAGCGAGTCAAGACAACATTGTTATCCACACGATTTCGTTTGATGGGGACTTTGCAACGATGCAAGATATCGCTGCTGAGACAGGTGGCGCAACCTTTGCGGCCGCCAGTGATGACGAATTGAGGGAAGCATTCGCCCAGCTGTTGGGAAGATTCCGGGTTCAACTTGTTGATTGATTGAGGATACTCGTGAAACTAAATAGAGATATCAACAGGGTTGGGGCCAGTGTGCCGGGCCGAAATCGTCGTGGCGCGACTGCGGTCGAGTTTGCTCTCGTCTGCCCGATCGTACTGGGAATCATGTTCGGGATGCTGGAAATATCACGAATGTCGACCATTATTGACGCGGCGAGAACCAGTGTGATCACTGGTGCGCGAGAAGCCAGAGTCTTTAATTCATCCAGCGAGACCATCGAAGAAGAAATGGAAGAGATCCTGACCTTGTTCGGCGTCCGAGACACCAACATCGAGATCAGTCCGTCCGTGATTGACGCAACGGTTGAGACGGTTTCGATTGATATCGAGGTGCCATTCAATGCGGCCAACGGCTTGTTTCTAGTGACGCTTCCTCAGTCTAACAATCTGAACCTGAATATTGAAATCACTCGATGAGATGATCCTGAATGGGGTTGTTTGAGGAGCCGACTGCCGTCAGGTCGCTTTCGAAGGATTTCAGACGGCGGCAACTAGATCTTCGCAAGG
>CAZLYM010000101.1:3932-13850 GCA_964563475.1 uncultured Pirellulaceae bacterium | reverse complement strand
TGTGTTGACTGCGAGTGTTTTGGTGCGATTAATCGCCTTGGGCACCTTGAGGCGCAAAGATGTCGTCAATCGATTCGCCCGGCGGTAGTTGCGGTTCGGGCGGTGTTAGGTCTTGGATCACACGTTCTGGGGTCGTTGTCGGCTCGACCAACAGTTCGCGTGCCGCTAATACGATTGCGAACAAAATCAGTGGTGTTGCAACAATCGCGAAGAATGCAGCCGCAACAAACGCTTCGGTTAAAGAGCGGTCGGCCATTTCAGCCGTTGTCCAGTGCCAGTTGAACAGTTGCATAAAGGTGTATTCGTCATGCCCAAGCAAATTGATTTGCACGGCGTAACCGACTAGGCAAGAAAGGATCACCAAGATGCTACCCAGCAATAAGCCAACAAGTGAATTGTATTGACCAACGCTAACACTTGGCCAACGACGGCGGAAAGTCATCAGCAAATAGACAACAGCCAAGAACGAAGTAACGTAGACGCACGTGCTGACCAAGGTAAGACAGCCTTCGTATACCTCGTAGCTGAATCGAGCCTGATTGTTGTTTGGAAAAAACGAACGCAACATCAGATTGTCTGAAAACAAGGTCAAAAGGATCAAGCAACCGACAATGGTGCAGGCCACTAAGTTAGCAACGCAAAACAAGAACCCGCGACCAGGTCCTGGCATTAGAAGAGACCTGAATGATTTCCCGAACAACGTGGTCGGCAGATCACGCCGCACCCGTTGCGATAACGGAAAGGATTCGCCCGACATCAAGAACCCCATCAGTAGCCAGTAGTGGCCATAAGAAAAGCCCATCAAAAGGGGGAATTCATCGCTATAGTGCATGGTGTTGCCGTAGGCAGAATCGACTAAAAAAATCGCCAAGAACCACGCAAAGAAAAGTACTTGCTGAAACAGCATCACCCACCGAGTCGCGGTCGATCGATTTTCTGAAGGAAATGAAATTTGAGCCGCAGCCGACAGGAACAGCAGAAGCGCGGTTGAGCCAAAGAGAGCGACGAAGCCGAACAGGATGACCGACGCTTGGTCCCCCCAGCTACTGTTGCCAAACGCACTTCCTGTTGTGAACTCTGAGATGATTCCACACCACATGAAGTAGATTCCTGCCAATGCGACCACGAACAGAACGGACATGCCAACATTCAGAGCACCGGATCGAGTGGTGCCGGCCAAGAACAGACCGACGATGGTTAGGCATACCGACCCGGATACGCAGATGGTAGTGCCAATCAAAATCTGGCTGATTCCGATGCCTCGTAGCAGATAGGTAAATGCGATGCAGGGAGCAAGCACCGAAAGGTAGACCAGCATCTGCAGTAACGCACTACCAAGCTTGCCGGCGACAATTTGCCACGGTCGCATGGTCGTGATAGAAACCAATTGGATTGTGCCGTCTTCGAACTCGCGGGTGAGAGAACGGTACGCCGAAAACGGAACAATGATGCCCAGTGGAAAACCCATGATGAAAAAATAGCCCAGCAGCATTTCGGGGCCGGTTTCGCTACGGTCAATGTTAAATGTCAATCCAGCAATCGCCCAAATTGCACACACAACCAATAACGCCAGATAGGTCCACAGAAACTGTCGGCTTTTGATCGCTTGACGAGTCTCTTTGATCAGGATTGAGCTACAAAGGCGGCTGGCGAAGTCCACGATTCGCGAAAGTGGCGTGTCGGGTGCTTGGACGATGCGCGAAGTCGAAAGCAAGTCCGCGCCCCCGATCACAGCCGGTTGCGAACCGACATTCGAGGGCGCCGGATCTGGTGCAGGCGATTTTGATGGAAGTTGATTCACTGGATACGTCCTTGTGTAACTTGTAGGAACACGTCTTCCAAGGATCGCTGCTGACTGTTGAATCGTGCGACGCGGATGTCGGCGTGGATCATGCTCGCCAGTAAATTGGCGTGAGCATCGGAATCATTCGGGTAAAGGAACTTGAGCTGCGATAGTTCTGTACGGATTGGGCCAACATTGGGTTGCTCTTCAAGCCACTTGATCGCAGCCGTTGGATCGGACAATACTTGGATTGTCAGCTCTATTTTTTCGTCGTCAGCGGTTCCGGCTATTTCTTCGCCTACTTGGCGAGAGAGAATTTCATCGACGGTCCCGACGGCCAGCAGTTGCCCCTGCTCGATGATTGCGACTCGGTCACACATTTCAGCCAGCTCGGTCAGGATGTGGCTACTCACTAGGATCGCTTTCCCTTCATCCGCCAACGCGCGAATCATTTCTCTTAGCTCGATGCGGGCACGTGGATCGAGCCCAGCAGCCGGCTCGTCCAGAATCAGCACGCCGGGGTTGTGAATTAATGCTCGCCCTAAGCAAAGGCGTTGCTTCATGCCTTTGGACAATCCTGCGATCGGCTTGAACGCCAATTCATCCAACTGAGTGAACTTCATTACTTCTTGCAAAGTCGATCGACGTTCTTCCCCGTGGATCCCGTAAGACCGCGCGAAGAAGTCCAGGTATTCTTCGCAGCTGACATCCGGGTACGTCCCAAAACCATCGGGCATCCAGCCGATTCGCCGTCGCACTCGGTCGGGGTCATTAGTAACAGAGAACCCGTCGATCCAAGCGTCTCCCGAAGTCGGCAAGTCGAGCGTCGACAGGATTCGCATGCTGGTTGTTTTTCCTGCACCATTGGGGCCGATGAAACCGAGTACCTCGCCCGCGTGAACCTGAAGAGAAACGCAATCGACCGCACGCGTGTCCCCAAAGACACGGGTGACCTGATCCATTTGAATCATGATGTTTGAATCGCCAGCGGTTTGGATCACGGTTGCCAGTCTCCTGCAATAATGTGCAGCGCGTTTCGCAATTCAACGTCGCCCAGTTCCTGTTCGGCGGGCTCAAATGAGGTGGTCAGAGCCAGCCATGAATTGACGGGCATTGCTTCGCTGATTTTCCCGGCGGTGAGTAGTTGGCTAATGCGATGTTCGTCACCAAGGTACTTGGGCGAAACGCGTCCGTTGAGTCGATTGATTTTCTCTTCACGTCGCATGTAATTTTCGACTATGGGTGAATGGATTTTCAATAGTTTTCTGGCTGATCTGCTGACAGATTCTGCGTCGGTTAAAACAGCTTTTTGTGACTTGCCTGCGTCGACAGTGTTCGCAACGAAGTAGCCGTCGTCAGTGCGGAAGACGACTAGCATCGCGTTGCTCGTTAGCCGATTTTGAAACCGAATTTCTTTTTTGGAAGAGTCGTTTGCCGATTCGGTGCCGGGCATTTTTCGCAGACCGCACAGCGTTTCGTAGGTTCGCATCGTTACGATCTGGTGAGGCGAACGGGCTCTGATGCGTCCTCCGGCGTAGCGAAAAGAGTCGCCCTGTTGGTCGCGACGGGTTTTCACGCTGCCTCGTGACTGAGTGTTTTGTATCGCAACTGTAGCTGCGTCGAATTGATAGGGTGCTGGTTGCCAGCCGTTGTAGTAGGACGCGCGAGCGTGAGTGACGGCGTCTCCCGTGCGGGAGTCGATGCGAGTGAATGTCCGGACGCGGCCAAGTGTTACTAGGCCGTCCGAAAGTATCGCGTAGGCGAATAGGCTGCCGCATGTCAACAGCGATAGCAGAGGAATGATGGTGAACAGCAACTGCATGCGTCGTGTCCGCTTCAACACGATTAGCATGACCGGGCCGGCAACGATCATGAAGAGAGCAATTAGCAATTGAAACGCTTTTACAGGCGGGTCGCCAACTTCTGGAATCCAAAATTGAGGCTCATGAAACGCTAGGTTACCCGAGCCAAGATGTTCGACAAGTGAATCGTTCTCAATCAGCACCGAATTGTAAAAGAATCGCCAGTCTTGTTCTTTCCACTGAGCAGTGTCGTCATCTGCCAACACAACTAGGCCGTTTGCGAAATGCTGCATGACAAAGGGTGGCAGCTTGGTTGCATCCCAATCGTCCATGCGATCACTTTGCCAGTCAGATCGGCCGCGGTAGTCATCTAGCGCCGGGTCAAGGGCAAAGTTCTGGCGACGCCAGCGATCCCTGATCAAGGATGTATCGACAATGGTTTCATTGAGTTCCTTCAAATGCTGCGTAGGAACGGTCCAGCGATCGAATGGGACGTTAAGAAGGGTGGCACGCTCAACACCAATCAACAATGGAAACACTTTATCCCTGTTTTTGTATTTTGCGTTTTTGCCCAACACGATCAACGTTCCTCCTGCGGCGACCCAGCGTCGCAACGCATCACGCTGGGCGGGCAGCTTACTGACAGCCTTCAGGTCCGCGAGAGAAATAAACGTGTGGTCGGTGCTCGACAAGGCCGTCCAGTTAATCGGTAAATCGACCGGGCGGCAGGCAAAAACGTGAGACCACGCGTTCACCGCGGCGAACGCGTCGTCGTAGTCAATTATGTTGAAAGAAGGATGCTGGAACGCTTTTTGTGCGATATGGATCGAAGGTAAACCGATCTTGCCCTTCTTTTTTCGTAGTGGCCGACTTGATTCATTATAAGCCCTCCTTTTTACGAATACTTGAGCGTTAACGCTTGGCTGCAGCAGCCCCGAATTGATTAACAGCGTCCCGGGCATCAGATTGGCAGGGTCGCGCTGTTGTTGACTGGATTGACTGTTGCTCAGCGTCAGGTAGGACGAAGCAATGACGCCTTCATACTCGGATTTGATTTTTACATGGGCCCACGCTGAACCAAAGTTACTGGGAACTAACAAGTCAATCGTTCCCGAAGACTGTCCCGCTTTGATTTGGACCGGGGCAGTGACAATGGTGCTGTTGCTACGGTAACCATAGTTGTCAACGGTGATAATAAAACGATGATCTGCGCCGACAGCTACGCATGGGTTGGTTTCGATGGTGAAGCGGTAGGCTTGGTAGCCCCCTCCGTTGGAGTTGCATCCAACGGCTTCTATGAAAACGCTATAACCCGATTGTCCCGGCGGTAGGCCGGCTGGCAGGGCTGGTGCAATTGCCGGGAACTGCGACACCATTCTTTTGTTGCCGGTAGCTTGACCGATTGCTTCGTTGTGCTGACCAAGCCCCACCCAAGCGACGAACGTTAAGCAGCAGATGGTTAGCAGCGTGTGAAAGCAGGGGCGTTGTTTCACGGTGACACCTCAACCGAAGACGTGTCTGAATTCTTTGAACCGCGCCCCGCTTGCGGTTTGGGGTTATGTGAATTGCGTCCAACTTTCGAAGCAGCCAGCGCGACCCAATAAACCCCAGCCATCGCTAAGAACCAAATCGCGATTGTGGGAATCGCAAACGCCAATCCTTTGCCAACCGAGCTGCCACGCATAGCACTGGCAACACACGCGAAGTAAATTGCCATTGGGATGATCACCAACAGCAATTGTTTGATGGAGTACTTCAAGGATTTGATTTCCGGTAGTTTTCGAAAATTGAACAGTTCGAACAGTTGGGCTTTAACAAGTTTTTATGCTCTCTCCACATGCGATGCACCAGAAGATGTGCCGCTGGCAGTTCGCTTAGTCACAAATCATCCGAGGAAACAGGAGGGCATCAAAATACCCATGCTAATTTAAAATTCCCAAAATCGTTGCTGTCCAGTTTAGCGAATTTTTAGTTTTACGTACTTTCCGCAGTGTGAATTGCCTTGCTTATTTCCGTTCGTCTGGGCGGATGGCCTGTCTGGTCAGTCGGTGCTGGCGCCTGAATCTTGTGTCAAAAATTGTGGATCGTACGAAAAGGCTCGATTTCACTGGCTTGTCTTTGCCTTTTGAGCACGGTTGGCTAGGATTTAACAGGCGTGGCAGGAGTCAACGCGACGACACTGTCTTGGAAGCCCGACGAAAAACATCGCTATTTTGAATGGCGAGATTTTGTCCGACTTACGAACGTACAACGCGATTAAGATTTTGGAGTATCGATGAAACAATTGTTAACCTTTAGCAGTGGCCTGTTGGCGATGATGTTGATCATTGCCCTTGGCTGTAGTCCCGAGCCGAGTGATTCGGTCTCGATGGATGTGCCGGACGGAATGGAGAAGGTCACGTTCTCTGTTACGGGAATGCGCTGAGGCGCGTCATGAACGGATGCTGTTGAAAAACAGCTTTCATCGCTGCCGGGTGTAGCGAAAGTTTCAACGAGTATTGACGATCAAACTGCGACGGCCTTTTATGACCCCGTTAAGACGGAACCAAGTCAGTTGGTCAGCGCGTTTGCGGACGCGAAGTCGGCTGGCGAATCACGATTCGTACTTGCCTTGTCCTCTAATGATGCAGGTTCAACGGCCCAAGAGGGTAGCGGAACAAGCGATACCTCAAATGATTTTGCGCCGCCATTGCCACCGGGTTCACCGGACTTTGGAGACGCTGGTTCGACTGACAGTGAAGCTGCGGAATCTGCAGGTGGTGATTTTGAGATCCGCCTAGATGCTCCCGCTGAATAGTCGAGCGGTTTGGCTAGACTGCGAGAGTTAGCCGCAGCCGTTAGAATGAATTGAAATAACAAAAGCCTTGAGCGAAAATGCTCAAGGCTTTTGTTTTTGGGTCTTGAGTGTGAGGTGGGGGAGCAGGAGACCCACACGCAGTTTGGAGATCGAGAACGTTGTTTGGAAAGAAGGTTGCTCAATTCGCCTAAAAGTCGAATGAGCTCGGCTCGAATCGAAATCCGCGCATTGAAAAAGCCAACATCCCGTGGGGCGAGATAAGCCGTGAGGCGGCTTGGTGTTGGCTTTTTCGTGTCGGTGTTGACGCCGACAATGAGGCACTGGAACGAACAAGCTTGAAGGGAGTCTACTTCGACGAGAGAGAAGATCGAAGTGCCACTCGTTCCGATTCACATTAACGCAGATGCTATGCCAATTCGAAAACAGAGTATTTTCTCAGGGTTTTCTCCTTAAGACGCACTCCAATCGACGCTGATCGAGACGATAGTCTCATTTTGATTCTATTTGAGGCTGTGCCAGACGACCGAAAACCTACCTAAATTGCGAGTATGGGAAAAGTTGCGAGTCGTTTTTGGAGAATATTCAGGACTCGGCTGGCTGAGAGCGTGAGCTATCAACCACTCGGTCGTTTCGTCAGATGGAAGCTGAGAGAATTTTATCTAAGTCATTCCATCTGGTTTCTGGTCAATGACGCAGCATCGCCTCGTTAGAGGCCGTTTGCGGAAAGTTATCTTCCTGACGGGCGCTTCCGAACGATGCTGCTTGGTCTCGAACCCTTGTGCAGCCGAAGGTGTCGGTAGTCTCGGTTAGCCCACTGCTGCTAAACTATGGTGAATTGTTGCTAACCTGAACGACTAGGTGTCAAAGGTGTTCGCTCCAGTCCAGTAGGCGTTCTCCTAGGCTGATCAAGTTGGGCTCGGAGGCGAAGGACGGCGGCCAACAATCAATATCCTTTATGAATTCCAAACCTTCCAATCCGAAACCGGCTGCCCTGAAAACGGCGGCATTGAGCGGCGACAGTGCTCCGCATCAGTTGGTGGAGTGGGGGTTGGAGTATTTCTCAGACGTTCCAATGATTCTGACATCCGCGTTTGGGATGGAAGGCTGTGCCCTAATTGATATGTGCTCAAAGGCGATCGAAGCCGCGTCACTTGAGCCACTGACGATCGCGTGCATCGACACGGATTTCTTTTTTAAGGAAACGCTGACGTTGCGAGAGCAGTTGATCGAAAAGTACACGAATCTGAACTTTGTCACTTGGAAAACCAATGTGAATCCGGACCAGCAGGCTGACCAGTACGGTGCCGAGCTGTGGAAGTCAAATAAAGACCTGTGCTGCAATATTCGAAAAGTTCAGCCAATGGTTGAAAACATCAAACCGTACAAAGTCTGGATGACTGGGCTTCGCAGAACACAGACTGAGCATCGTTCCGAGACACCGGCCGTGTCATGGGATTGGCGGTATCAAGTTACCAAGTTCTGCCCGCTGGTATCTTGGACGCGTGCTGATGTGTGGAGGTACGTGGAACAGAACGAGGTTCCCTTTAACCAGTTGCACTTACAGAACTACCCCAGCATCGGATGCACGCATTGCACCAAACAGGTTCCCGGTTCGACTCCCGACCAGGATAAACGCGATGGTCGGTGGGAAGGAAACGAGAAAACAGAGTGCGGGTTGCATTACGAAATTTAACCTAGGTCGCACTTTGGCTGAGTGGCTTGAGCGAACGGGTCCTTTTGTGACGCGAAAAGCGCGTGACATTGAAAACGCATTTAGATCAGGACGGCGGACGAGAAATGGCGAAAGACAAAACCGGCCCATCAAAAGTTGAAGTTGCTAAGCAAAAGAGTAACCTGTTGCGAGGCACCATCGACGAAGTGCTCAAAGATCCTTCGATCGATCATTTTGAGCATGACGATATGCAGTTGCTGAAGTTTCACGGGACTTACGAGCAGGACGATCGCGACTTGCGTGCCGAACGCCGCAAGGAAGGCTTGGGCAAGGCGTACAGCTATATGATTCGTATCGTGTTGCCAGGTGGAATGATCACGCCCGATCAGTATCGGGATCTCGACCGGATGGCAGACGAATTCGCCAATGGCAGCATCCGCATCACGACACGGCAGGCGATTCAGTACCATGGAGTTCTCAAGGGGGAGCTTCGCGAAACGATGCGGCAGATCAACGCCGCGATGATGACCACGTTGGCCGCATGTGGAGACGTTTGCCGAAACGTGATGGCCACTGCGGCGCCGGTGCAAGACGAGATTCACGAAACGATTCGCCAGACCGCCAAAGATGTCGCGGTTGATCTACGACCGGCGACCAAGGCGTATTACGACTTGTGGGTCGATGGCGAACGTAAGGTTTCAACGCGTGAAGATGAGCCGTTCTACGGTGAGACTTATCTGCCGCGAAAATACAAGGTTGGCGTCACTTTGCAGGGCGATAATCAAATTGATGTTTACTCGTACGATGCCGGTTTGATCGGAGTCCTCGACGCAGACGCCCCGAGCAAGTTGGCCGGCTGGAATGTGTTGGCCGGCGGCGGGCTGGGTATGAGCCACGGACGAGCCAACACGTTTGCTCAGATTGCTGAAAAGATCGGTTTTGTAGCCATCAAGGACGGCGTTGCGGCCGTTCGCGTCATTGCTTCGATCTATCGAGACTTTGGTAATCGCTCGGATCGCAAGCAGGCAAGGTTGAAGTATTTGGTTGACAAGATGGGCGTCGACAAATTTGTCGAAGAGTTCAAATCAAGATGCGATTTTGACGTGCAGCCATGGCGAGAAATTCCAGCCGTTTCGAATGATGATTGGATGGGCGCTCATCCGCGTGGTGATGGCAAGTTCTTCTACGGCGTGTTTGTTGAAAATGGCCGTGTCGTTGATAACGACAAAATGAAAATGCGAACGGCGTTTTTGAAAATCGTCAATGAGCTAAAGTGTGATGTCGTGCTAACGGCTCAACAGAGTTTGTTGTTCGACGGGCTTGAGGAGTCGCAGATTCCTCAGTTGGAAGCGATCCTCACAGAGCACGGCATTGCCTTGTTGGACGATATCTCCAACTTGCGGCGTTACTCGATGGCTTGCCCAGCGATGCCGACCTGTGGTTTGGCCGTGGCGGAATCCGAGCGTGTGGCGCCAGGATTGCTAACAGACTTGGAAACGAAATTTGACGAACTAGGGTTGAGTGATGCTCAGTTGACGGTGCGAATGACGGGGTGCCCGAATGGATGTGCGAGACCTTATACGGCCGACATTGCGTTCGTGGGTCGTCGGCCTGGTATTTATCACTTGTTCGTTGGCGGCCGGTTGGCGGGTGATCGAATGGCCGACCTATACGCGGGTGACGTCAAAATCGAGGAAGCGATTGGTGTCTTGACTCCGCTGCTGACGAAATACTCTCAGCATCGAAGTAGTGGCGAGTGCTTGGGTGATTTTTATCGCCGCGTGATCGGAGCGGATGAGACGCGGCGTCGAGTCACAGGCAAGGAAGAATCCACGTTCGAGTCCGTTGAGCCAAAATTGGTTCA
>CAZLYM010000101.1:0-3832 GCA_964563475.1 uncultured Pirellulaceae bacterium | reverse complement strand
TCCCGGACAACGTGTTTTTGTGGTTAGGTTAGTGTGGCGATAAATGTCGTGCCGGAAGACGAAACAACGTTTCATAAGGATGCCTAGTATGGGCTGCGAACACGGTAATACTTGATGTCAAACAGTAAGGATCAACTTCAGGTTCCGGCACCCGGTTGCTCATTGGTGCTTGCGGCGCATGGTTCGGTGACGACGCCCTGTGCCAACAAGCCGCTGTACGACTTGGCCGCCAGAGCGGAGGCGTCCGGGATCTTTTCGAACGTCACGCCAGCTTTCCTGTATGGTGATCCTCAAATTAGCAACGTACTGGATCGATTGCCGTCCGGCGGGGACGTCGTGGTGGTGCCGGTAATGACTAGCGAGGGCTATTACTCGCAGCGGGTGTTTCCTAAAAAATTGGCAGAAAACAAATCGCTCAAACAGCATCGCGTGTTTATTTCCACCGCGTTGGGGATGCATCCAAAAGTTCCTGGCATGGTGGCCCATCGAATCGAAAAAATGTTGGGCCTGCTACCGGCTGAGCCAAATGAATTCACGGTCGTGTTCGTCGGTCATGGAACGACTCGCCATCCCAAGAGCGGTCGAGCCACGATGGAACTGGCCGCAGCAGTGCAGGGCAGGCTATCGCCTCAAGCCGATCAGCGCCCCGCGATTCGAGTGGCGTTTCTGGATCAGCCTCCGACGGCCTCGGTCGCTGCGGCGAAAGTGAAAACGCCTCACACTTTGATAGTGCCCTATTTGGTCAGCCGAGGGCCTCATGCCACGGTGGATGTGCCCCAAGCATTTGGTTTGCCCAACGGACCGGCGATTGAGTATCCATTGGTGGAAACTTTTCATGACGAAGTTTCAGGAACCGAGCGTCTGTGCATTTGCGATACGCCCGTTGGTATGTACGCTGGAATGAGCGAACTAGTATTGGAGTTGGCGACCGATCAGATGATGTCTGGCAAGCCGGTCAATCTTTCCGGATTGGTGCCCGTTGAAGACGATGAAGAACTGATAGCGGCTGACAACAAAAAGGTAAATCAATGATTGTGCGACGTGGAATTGTGTATCTGGTCGGCGCTGGCCCGGGAGATCCGGAACTGATGACCCTGCGCGGGCAGCGACTGGTTCGCGAAGCCGATACGATTATCCATGATCGCTTGATCCCGCTGGAGGTTTTGTCGTGGGCACGAAGTTCCGCCACGAAGATTGATGTCGGCAAGTATCCGGATCATCATCGGATTTCCCAGACGGAGATCAATCGCTTGTTGATCCAACGGGCTCAGCAGGGCGAGATCGTCGTTCGGCTCAAGGGCGGTGATCCCTTCGTGTTTGGGCGTGGGCAGGAGGAAGTGGCCGCGTGTCAAAACGCAGGAGTCCCCGTCGTTGTGGTGCCGGGGATTTCCAGTGCGATCGCCGGGCCTGCTGCGGCAGGTGTCCCGATTACGTCTCGTGGGATCGCTCGATCCGTCGCGATGATTACGGCTCAGACTGATCCACGGCTGATTGACAATCAATTAGACTTCGAAGCGTTGGCGAAACTGGATACCGTGGTTGTGTTGATGGGACGCAAGAATCTGCGCCACGTGGCGAATTCGTTAATGGAGCAGGGTCGTGACCCGCACACACCCGTGACCTGTATCGAGAATGCGACTCTTCCGTTTCAACAAGTGACGGCTGCTACATTGTCGGAGATTGCCGATCAAGTCGATAAACTATCGTTCGCCAGTCCAATGATTACGGTTATCGGTGACGTGGCGGCGCTGGTGAATCCTGATTTGGTTCAACTGCCCGAAAACTGTGACGAGCTTGTTCATTTTTACGCGTACGAGTTTGGTGAATGATCGGTCTGTCGCATGGAAATTAAAATCACTCTGCCTGACTGGGCGGTTGCCGAAAACGAACAGCTTCCCGATGCGATCGTGGATGTGGAAGATCGCATGCGAGCGGTCATTCGGTTTTCGCGTCTAAATGTGGAGCACGCGACAGGCGGCCCATTCGCTGCCGGCGTGTTTGAAAAAGAATCTGGCAAGGTCATCGCGATCGGAGTCAATCGAGTCGTTCCGGCGAGCGTTTCGTCGGCTCATGCGGAGATTGTTACGTTGTCGATTGCTCAGCAGAAGTTGCAGACGTTTGATCTCGGCGGTCCGGACATGCCGGACCATCAGCTGGTCGTTAACGGTCGGCCGTGTGCGATGTGCTTTGGTTCGATTCCGTGGTCAGGCGTTCGCAGTGTCGTGATCGCGGCCTCGGGTAAGCAGATTGAAAAACTGACCGGGTTCGATGAAGGCCCCATCCATCCGACATGGCAGGCAGAATTGAAATCGCGTGGCATTGAAGTGATCGAGGATCTGCTGGCCGACGAAGCTTGCGAAGTGTTTCGTCAGTTCGCCGCCAGTGACCAACCGGTTTACAACGGACGGTCGGGTTCCTAATGACTCTCTGACGTGGCCGAGATTGTTTGCTCTTTTGGTGGCGCGGGATCTGGGGCGTCTTTTTGTAGGAATACCCACACGTGGCCGGTACGTTTCTTATCCGCGAATTTGTTTCGCTCCTGATACAGCTTAGCGAATTCACCGCTGATAGGCTCCATCTCTTTTCGCATTTTTTCGTTAAGCTGTTTTGCTTCCTTCGTTTCTTTCTTAAGTGTCAGTTCTTGTATGCGTTCCGCATATTTCAGTTGAATCTCTTTCATCTTTGCTTGTAGAGGTTGTATCTTTTTTTCGTGAGCCGCTTTCATCCGGCTAGCCTCAGCTTCAGTCAACCCAGCGACTCTGCTTTGGACGGTGATGTTGTCCCCAATGATCAGATCCGGTTTTCCATCACGGTTGTAGTCCGTGACCCAGACTCGTGATGCCTGCCCAAATTTGATTTTTTCACCGTTCTCAGTGGATTGACGGTGCTGCGTTGAGCCACGAATCAATCGAGTGAAACCTGACCATTTAGGCTCTTGTCGAGTTCCCTCGTTGATTGACAGGTAAACGTTGCCGGTATGGCCGCCGGTTAGCAGGTCTAGGTCTCCATCACCGTCCCAGTCATAAAGATGAGGATCA
Organism: uncultured Pirellulaceae bacterium; assembly: GCA_964563475.1. Taxonomy (GTDB): domain Bacteria; phylum Planctomycetota; class Planctomycetia; order Pirellulales; family Pirellulaceae; genus Mariniblastus. The sequence continues at coordinate 794 of CAZLYM010000101.1, read as the reverse complement.
GAATGACGATTGGGGGACTCGACGGAAAGTCGGGTGGCGGGCGAGTCAAATGCGGGTGGCTTGCTCGAATCGTCGGCAGAGTTGGTGAACAAAAAGAATGAATTTCCGGAGCAACCGGTCACTAGATCGAGATCACCGTCGCCGTCGTAGTCGACGGCATGTTGGGCCGTACAGATATTGCCAACCTCGGTTTTGTTTCTAACGTAGTTTTCTTCCTGTTCGTTGGTGAGCTTGATATTCGTTAGCGGGTTGCCGTCCGAGTCGGTCAGCGGAACGGCTTTCTCAAAGTTCCCGTTTTCGGAGCCCGCCAGAATCATCAAATAGCCAGCCTGTGCATCGCCATCGGGTTTGTTTTCATCTTGCGACCAATAGCAGCCAGAAAGAATGTCAGCGATGCCGTCCCCTGTGAAGTCCACAAACTGTGGAGTCGAACTGGTACATCACGAAATGCCCGGCACTTGGGCTGGCTCGGGACCGGTCATGATCCATTGCTGCGACGCGTATTTTGGAATCTCATCCGATTTGGAAAGATTCTTGTGAAAATGCATCTTCCCGCCGTTGAATTGACCGACCACTAGGTCGTCGACACCGTCACCATCGACGTCGGCGATGGTCGGGCAGGCGTAGCCGGGAGATTCGACGGCGATCGGTTCTCCGTTAGCTTGAAGTATCATGCCCGATTCGAATCGATACTGAAATCCTGAAACATTGGGCACTGGGGCTTGTGGCTCAAGCTGCGTTGATTGATTGCCGGTTGTCAAATCGGTTTCGCTTGTCTGTTCGCAACCCGCTGC
>CAZLYM010000100.1:0-13883 GCA_964563475.1 uncultured Pirellulaceae bacterium | reverse complement strand
TGCATCGCGTCCATAAAAAGGTGGAGCCGAGACCTCGCAAGACGATTCTGCCACCTGACTTGTTTGAGAAGTATTCTCAACTGGCATTCTGGCGGAACCTGCCAAACTCGAAAGCTTTTCGCATCGTGGCCGACCAAGCCGCGTCCGCTCAGCAAGACACGATGCCGCAAGCGACTCAAAAGATTAATTGATAAACGTAGCTGGCGTCTGATCAATGCGGTCCGATTGCACATCAGATCCACCCTCGCCTGAACTCGCGTCAGCTAGAATCCACTCTGGGTTGATTCCTCTTCGTTCTCATCTCCGACGCAGACCGATCCTGAAATAGCGATTGTTTCAACCGAGCGATCGTAGTCATCGGACGCCGGACAAGATATACTGTGGCTCAACAGTAACCCTCAACATGATTCCCAACTCCGAACTTCGACGACTACCGTAAACTCATGGGCCGAAACAAAACACAAAAGCGTTCTAAAAACAAGAAAACTCTTGCCCACAAGGCTGACAAGTTCCTCTGCTACCAGAAATCGGTTCAATCGGCCGATCATGAAGTAGATTTCTTCGAGCAAGCGTACAAGGAAGCGTTCGGAAAAAAGCCCGTCACCCTGCGTGAAGACTTTTGTGGCACATTCGCCGTCTGCTGCGAATGGGTGAAGTCGAACAACAAGCGAACGGCGGTCGGAGTCGATCTCTGCGGCGAGACGTTGCAGTGGGGACGAGACAACAACCTATCGGCTCTTTCGAAAAAGCAGCAAGATCGAGTTCGCCTGATCAAGCAGGATGTTCGCAAACGGAACCAACCGTCGGTGGATGTCCTGGCGGCCCAAAACTTTTCCTTCTGGATCTTCAAGACTCGCAGCGAAGTCGTTAAGTACTTCAAAGCGGCTCGTGCGAATTTGAACTCCAAGGGCATCATGGTGATGGACATGATGGGCGGCGGCGATTGCCTAGAGGAAGGGCAGGTAGACAAGCGAACGATCAAGAAAGGGAAGAAGGGCTTCGACTACCACTGGAAACAAATCAGTTTCGACCCGATCACTCACGATGCCAGTTTCTCGATCAGCTTCAAGTTCAAAGACGGCAGTAAACTGAAAGAGGCGTTCCGGTACGACTGGCGATTCTGGAGTATCCCCGAAGTTCGTGAGATGTTGGCCGAGGCCGGATTCAGCGAAAGCCACATCTACTGGGAACTGGAAGACGAAGACGGCGAAGACACGGGCGACTGGGAACGGGCCGAGTCGGCGGACAGCGTCGCCTGCTGGATTTGCTACATCGTGGCGATCAAATAGAACACTTGAATTCGCCGGCGGTTTTTCACCGTTGAGCCTCGTTAAATTGCATTGGGCTGGGCAAATGTTACGATATCGGTTTTCCTCCGCGTGATGGAAGATGGCATGAATCGTGTGTTTGAAAAAACTTGGCTGCTGTCACGCTTCGCCTTCGCGATCGGTATCGCATTCAACGGCCAAGCGACCCATGTGCTCGCAACAGATGATAACCTCGCACTCCCACCCGCCCACCTTGCGACAACCGATCAGGCGGCAACATACCTTCGGCGGGCCGGAGCAATTTTGACAGAGGACGAGCAAGGGAGAATCGTCGGCTTCCAGATGCCCGAGTCTCTTGGATTGAACGTTGCCGCTTGGCCATACATCGCAAGGCTGACTGATTTGCGTGACCTTGATTTAGGTGCCTTGCAAGCAACCAATGACCAGCTTAAACATCTTCAAACACTGAAGAATGTTCGCAAGCTAAATCTTTTTGGAAACCCAATCGATTCCGTGGCTCTCCAGAACATCGTCAGGATGCAAAACTTAGAGACGCTCTACTTGTATCGGACCTTTGTCGACAAGGAAGGTATTGCTTGGATCGTCCAGTTGAAAAACTTAAAGCGGCTGAACCTGTTCGACACGTTCATGGATGACCAAGCCCTTTCGTTACTTGAACAATGCCAACAGTTGCGTCATCTTTCGATTGGAAACTCCAAGGCCGGCAATTTTCCCGAGTCTTTTTTTTCTAAAGCCGCGATCAACCGACTCCGCAAATCACTCCCCAATACCAAGATCACCAAATGGGGTGACACGGAGCAACTTGACCGGCCTTTGGTGCTGCCAACCGACTCAACCGCGGCACGCCCACCATCGACCACTAAATTGACTCTGTCAGAAATTAAACCAGCAGACGATTTGGCGACCAGAGACTCGGGTGAAGACTGGCCAACGTTTCTCGGACCGACTCAAGACGGTCGTTCGACCGAAACGGGATTACACTTGAACTGGCAACAGCGTCTGCCCGAAGTAGCTTGGCACCATCGAGTTGGCACTGGCTTTGCGGCACCGTCTGTGTCGCGGGGTCGACTGCTGCTATACCATCGCGTTCGCACAAAAGACGCGGACCACCGGTTTGCGGAGCGTCTATCTTGTTGGCACGCAGAATCGGGCGATGCGATTTGGAATGTTGATTTTCCAACCAGCTACGAAGATCTAAACGGTTACGGCGACGGTCCGCGATCGACTCCCGTCATCGATGGCGATCGCGTCTACTTGCTAAGCCCCCAAGGCAAACTCAGGTGCTTGCAAATTGTTGATGGTCAAACGGTTTGGGAAGTCGACTTGGTGTCGCAACTGGGTTTGCAACTGGCGACCTACGGTGTTGGAACCACTCCTGTCGTTCACGGCAAGCAATTGCTGGTCATTGTCGGAGGCGAACATCCAAAGACAGGAAAAACGGGAGTCGCTGCGTTTGACAAACTGACGGGCATCTTCAAATTCAATGTTGGCACAGGTGGCAGCAGTTACGCGACCCCCAGGATTGTGCGCCGCGGTGACCGAAACTGGTGCTTTGCGTTTATGAGAGAAGGGCTGCTGATGTTTGACCCTGACCAAGGACGGATCGATGAAAAATTTGATTGGCGGTCTAATATCGCGGGCTCGGTCAATGCCATGACGCCGGTCGTCAAGGACAACGAAGTGTTTATCAGCGAATCGTATACCCATGGCGGTGCGATGCTTCGATTTGGAACAACGGGATTGTCGGAAGTCTGGAAAGACGGTCGCCAAAAGCGAGACAAATCGATGTCGGTGCATTGGGCGACTCCGATCGTTCACGAAGGAAACCTGTACGGGTGCAGCGGCAGGCACTCGACCCAAGGGGTGCTTCGGTGCGTTGACTGGAACAATGGCTCAATTCGTTGGCAACAAACCGGTGACCTGCGGACGTCATCGATTTACGCGGACGGTCACATTATTTCGCTATCTGAAAACGGCCCTCTTTTCGTCGCGAAAGCGAAGCCAGACCGCTACGAAGAAACAGGGCGAATTGACAAGAACAACGCGCAGGTTTTTCCGTCTTACCCGGCGTGGACCGCTCCGATTCTGGCTCGCGGGATGCTCTACGTACGAGGAAAACATGAGCTGATCGCTTACGATCTGAAAAAATGACCGAGTGGTCTGGTAAACGGATCCTGTGCTTGGCGATCCTGCTTTTCAAGCCACGGAATCTGGCGACCGTTGGACTATGAGGCAAGTGCTCCATTCCGTAAAATGCGGATCCGATTTTTATGACACGGATGCGATTGAACGAATGACCGACAGCACCCCCAATCCTGATTCTCAAAGCCCCGAAGAGGCTCGGCGTAAAAAGCTGGAGCAAATTATTGCGTTGGGCCATGATCCCTACGGCCATCGTTTTGACGATCGAGATCTGCTGGGCGACATTCGAAAACGCTCTGATGAAATCCGCTACGTGCTCGAAGACGGAACCGAGCTGGAAATCCCAGACCTGACCACGTTGGGTGATGGTGGGCTGAAAGCTTGGGCCAAAGAGCAGGGCAAGGGAGCGTTGAAAGGCCCCAAAGTTCGGGCAGCCGGACGAATCATTCTGCATCGCGACAAGGGCAAGCTGCAGTTTATCGACATCGAAGACTGGACCGGGCGAATTCAATTGTTCGTCGGACAGAAGCAGGTGGGAGAAGATAACTGGGCATTGATTCAGTGCTTGGACCTTGGCGATACGATCGGCATCGATGGCATGCTGCGGTGGACTCAGACGGGCGAGCTATCCATCTTTGCAGATGAAATACACATTCTTTGTAAGGCACTCGAGCAGCCTCCGGCCAAACACATCGGCTTGACGGATCCGGAAGTGCGCCAGCGGAAGCGTTACATTGACCTCGCCTATAACGAAGGCGTCCGAGATCGATTCCTCAACCGCAGCAAAATTGTGCATTCGGTTCGGGAAACGCTGATGGGGCAGGGCTTCGTTGAAATTGAAGGCCCGACGTTGCACGCGATCGCCGGCGGTGCTGCCGCGCGGCCGTTTGAGACCCATCACAATGCACTCGATATGCAGCTTTACATGCGGATCGCGTTGGAGCTGCACCTGAAGCGGCTGATGGTCGGCGGAATGGAACGAGTGTTTGAACTCGGCCGCGTCTATAGAAACGAAGGTATTAGCCCTCGACACAATCCAGAATTCAGCATGCTGGAGGTCTACCAAGCTTACGGGAACTACGAAAGCATGATGGATTTGACCGAATCGGTGATAGCAAATGCACTGCAAGCAATCGGTGCTGGCGCGAAAGTGCCGTTCGGCGACACGGAAATCGATTTCTCGACGCCGTTCGAGCGAAAGACGTACAACGAGCTGTTTGCTGAGCACACCGGCGTTGACCCCCAGGACTCTGCTGCTGTAAAAGCACTGGCGGAGAAGTTGGGTTTTGATACCGAAGGCCGACATCCGGACGTCATCAAGAGCGATGTCTTCGAAGAAAAAGTGGAAGACGCGCTCGTGGGGCCAGTGTTTGTGACGGATTATCCGGCCAGCATTTGCCCGCTGACCAAGCGAAAAGTGGGTGATCCTTCGGTGGCCGAGCGATTTGAACTGTTCATCAACGGGATGGAACTGGCAAACGCTTATACAGAACTCAACGACCCCGATTTGCAAGAGAAGTTATTCGAGACCCAGTTGGAAGGGATGTCCGACGAGGACTCGATGGCGAAAATGGACCATGATTTTGTCACGGCATTGCGAAATGGAATGCCTCCTGCGGGAGGACTTGGGATCGGCATCGACCGCTTGGTGATGCTGCTGACCAATTCGCAATCGATCCGTGACATCATTTTATTTCCGCTATTGCGACACGAAACATAGAAATAAAAGCACGAAGCGCAAGCGAGTGAACACTTACATTTGTGGGCACTCGGCTGCCGCTTCCGGCATAAAATTAAAACAGCCAAAGGATTGGCGATGTACAAACTGCTGCTATCGTGGCGTTACCTGAAAACTCGCTTCATCGCGTTGGCTTCGATTGTCAGCGTGACGCTGGGAGTCGCCACGCTGATTGTGGTTAATAGTGTCATGGCCGGCTTTGTCGACCAGATGCAAAGCCGCCTGCATGGAATTCTTTCCGATGTGGAAGTCGCCGCGCCGCTGCTGGGCGAGATCACTTACCCCAAAGAACACGTCGCGGTCATTCGTGAACTGTTGGGTGACGACGTCAAGGAACTCACCTGCGTTGTACGAAATCCGGCTTTGCTGTCTTTCGAGTTTCACGGGCGTCAGTGGACTCAGCAGGTGATGCTGATGGGTATCGATGACGAAACGTTTGGGAAAGTGACGGATTTCGAACCCTATTTGACCAATGAACTAAAACGTGAAAAGTTCAGTTTTGAACTGGAAGAAAATGGCTACGAGTCGAAGTACTCGCCCGCCGGCTGGGACTACCGCCGACAGCTCGCCGAAAACAAGAAGCAACTGGCTCAACTGATGCAGCAACATCAAAACGCTTACGAAGTTGCGGCCGCGTCATACCTAGAACAAACCGATCCCAACGGTGCGATCACCAAAGTCAGTGGTCCCGATGGAGAACGCGAGGTTCAACTTCGTCCGTTGCCTGCCAAAGTGCCTCAGCACAGCGACGCGGTCGAAGAAAAAGAAGCGCCCGAGGCCAGCCCACCGGTCCATCAAGCAGCCAACATTGCGAATAAAGTCCCTGCTGCCAATGGCCAACAAAAAACGCAAAAGATCTCGCCCTTTGACCCTCACGCAAATCTGCGTCCTCAGGTGAGTCCAGAAGACATGTTTGACGCCAGCAAGGATCAATACACAGGTATCATTCTCGGACAAGGAATCTCGCAGCGAAAAACCACCGACAAGGACGGAGAAATCGTCGATCTGTATATGGTTCGGCCCGGGGACGACGTTCAGATCATGTTCCCCAGCGTTGGCTCGCGTGCTCAACCGGTTAGCGACAATTGCACGGTCGTTGATTTCTATTCGTCCAACATGCACGAATACGATTCAACCTTCGCGTTCATGCCATTGTCAGCACTCCAAGACATGCGAGGCATGATCGACCCGCTGACCGGCGACGGGACGGTATCAACGATCCAGATCAAACTGAAAGAAGGAGCCGATTTGGATGCGGCTCGCGATAAGCTGATCGCTCGCTTTCCACCGTCTGAGTATCCGTACGACATTCACACCTGGCAGGATACGCAACGTCCCCTGTTAAGCGCTGTCAGTATGGAGCTAACGATCCTGAACATTTTGCTGTTCTTGATCATCGCGGTCGCCGGGTTCGGGATCTTGGCCACATTTTTCATGATCGTGGTCGAGAAGACTCGGGACATCGGAATTCTGAAAGCACTCGGAGCTCCAAGTCGCGGAGTGATGTCGATCTTCTTGGGCTATGGCATGTCACTGGGAACCGTTGGCACGGGTGCGGGAATCGTGCTGGGTTTGGTGTTTATTCGCTATATCAACCAAATCGCTGATTTGGTCGCCTACGTGACGGGCCAAGAAGTATTTGATCCTGCGATCTACTACTTCTCTGAAATCCCCACCATCGTCAATCCGCTAACGGTCGTGTTGGTTGCTATCGGCGCGATCGGAATCGCGGTACTAGCCAGCGTCTTGCCTGCTCTTCGAGCCGCCAAACTTCACCCCGTTGAAGCACTCAGATACGAATAAGCCCGACTCGTCGTACGCCACAAGAACTGGCGACACGCGACGGTATGAAAAACGTCCATCGCTTGAATCAAATTTGAAATGAATAACTCATGAGTAATCTTTCAGCAGCAGCCTCAAGCGTGGGCTCCGAATCAACAGCCGCTTCACTGCCAGTCAACCGAAACGCGGCAGGGTTGAAAGTTGCTAGACCGACGGCCATGTCGGTGTCAGGCTTGTACAAAAGCTATCGCAAGGGAAAACTGGAAGTTCCAGTGCTCAAAGGCGTCGATCTGTCCGTCGCCGAAGCCAGCTTCACTGCAATTATTGGTCAAAGCGGATCAGGAAAGAGTACGCTGCTGCATTTACTGGGAACTCTCGACGCGCCTGACGCGGGTGAAATCCATTATCGTGATCAGCGGATTGATCACTTGCCATCAAAACAGCTTGAGAAGTTGCGCAACACTGAGTTCGGCATGATTTTTCAGTTCTATCACCTGCTGCCTGAATTAACCACATTGGAAAACGTCTTGATTCCTCGCATGGTTCAGGATGGCTTTTTCAAGTACCTGCGAAACAAGAAACAATACACCCAACGAGCGACCGAGTTGCTTGAGCTAGTTGGACTGACGCACCGGTTGACTCACAAGCCCTGCGAGTTATCGGGTGGCGAAATGCAACGAACTGCGATTGCTCGTTCCTTGATTTCCAATCCGTCCATTCTGCTAGCTGACGAACCGACTGGAAACCTTGACGCCGAAAACGGTGCCGAGGTGATGGAAACGCTGCATCGCCTTCGTGAACAGGAAAATTTGACCCTGTTGATGGTGACTCATGATAGCGAACTGGCAAACAAGGCCGACCACGTAATCAATCTGGCCAACGGCGTGGTCGCCGATTAACGCCCGCTGATCTCTCAACGCTCGATTTCGCGTCGAGTTTAAATTCTCAGACAGCTTTGACTGATTCGCTGGCCACCGCTCCCGCTCTCACCAGCCGCTAGCACCTCTTGGTTTGCCTTTTCCCGCCCGCAACCGTTACCAACGGTTCGATACCGGCATCCGGAATGAGCGATGCAATACCTATTTTTATGAAAATAGGCATAAGTGCAATCTTCGTTAAATTCGGCACAGCTTACATGGCGATCTAGTGGGTGAGGTGATTAGGCGCTCGAAGCGTCTGCATCGCTCCGTTCTGCCCTACCGCAAGGGCATTCGTTCAGGGGGAAACCATGTTAGAAACAACTCACTCATCCCACGGTAACCGCAACTTCCACGAATCTGTTATTCGTGTGTTGAAGAGGCTTAACCGTCAATTGAAGCGAAATGCGATTCCGCTGGGGCTTTCTGCTTTAGCGGTGGTCTCGTTGGGGCAATCAGGCTGCAGTTCCAACTTCCGCAACATCGCAGGCGAACTAAACAACAATATCTTGATCGAATACCGAGATGCTGTGTGGTCACGCCGAGCGTACAACCTGCGATACGGCAACTGCGATCGCCCGTTCTCGAACCACTTTCGCGACGGGTTCTGTGCTGGGTACATGGACGTTTCCAACGGCGGCGACGGATATGTTCCAGCATTGCCGCCACAAGAATATCGCGGCTACGAGTACCAGTCTGCTGAAGGCGCTCAGTGTGTCAACACATGGTTCGAAGGTTACCCAGCAGGCGTCGCGGCAGCCAAGCAGGACAAAACGGGTGAATACAAGGATATGTTCATCTCAAAGATGATCAATTCGGCTATCACGCAAGAAAACGCCACGCACTCCCTACCGAGTGATGTTCCGGTCATCAAATCAAGATTCGGAACAGAAGCTTCCAACGGCTCAACAGGCACGTCTAAGGAAGCCCCGCCAGCTCCAGAAGTAACTCAAACATACGATTACTCCCACGAGCCCAAAGACGGGAATGAACTGTCGTTGGCTGGCTCAGAAACATCCTACGGCCCCGCATACTCGAACGCCGTCAGCGTGGTCGAACCAATTACTCTCGATACTTCGGCGTTGGAAGAGATCCGGCCGGCACTGCCTCCAATCGTAAAAGGTTCATCCGCCCACAACCATCGGATTTATGAGGCCGTGTCAGCTCGACCTTCGGAAGGGTCACCTCAACCGCTGCCGATAGGACTTCAAGTGCCGACGGTTCGCCAGGGAAACGCTTCGGTCATTTCGAACCAATACACACGCTAACTTACACCCGCAAACCCGTCATTCATAATCGGCATTTTACGCTTGCTGAACTTCAGGGGGAGTTTTCCTACTATGGCATCTTCAACAACAATCAAACAGGTTCGGATCGGTATTCGGCGCACGATCACGTTGGTCGCGATACTGGCCAGCCTGTCGATGACCGGATGCACGGCCTTATTCAATCCCATCGAAACGATCCCAGCCAATCGGGTTCCTGCTCAGTTTTTAGCTGAGCCTCAAGCGAACAAGGTTCCGATTGATGTTGCTCGTTTGCGTCAGACAAAGCCTGAATTCTATACCTTGGACGAAGACGACGTTCTAGGCGTGTTCATCGAAGGCGTGCTGGGTAACTTTGATGAAGCCCCCCCGGTACAGATACCTACCCAAAACAGCGATCTGCCTCCTGCCATTGGATTCCCGGTCCCTGTCCGAGAGGACGGCACCGTTTCCCTGCCATTGGTGAAGCCTATTCCGTTACGAGGACTGACGATTCAGCAAGCGGAAGCCTTGATTACACGTGCGTATCGCGGCGGCGATCAGCCGATCCTTAAAGAGGACAGTCGGATCATTGTTACCTTGTTCCGAGAGCGGACCTATCGCGTATTCGTGGTGCGTCAGGATAACTCGCGTGCCGCACAGGGTTTGCAGTTCCAAGGACAGCAAAGAGGCGGTGTCGTATCCGATCGAGGTGACCAAAGTAGTCGCGGCTTTGTACTGCAACTTCCCGCGTATCAAAACGATGTACTAAACGCTTTGACTCGAACGGGCGGCTTGCCCGGCGTGAACGCCAAGAACGAGATTAGAATCCTTCGCGGCAATCGCATCGATATAGCTCGACGAGACGAACAGCTTGCAGAATTCTACCGAACCAATCGACCCGACCAGTTTCCATATGGTGTCGTTCCAGCAGTTGCGGACGCAACTAACGCGATCCGTGTTCCGATGCGTCTGGACCCGGGAGTCGTACCGGACCTGCGGGAAGAAGACGTCATCCTGCGAGACGGTGATATCATCTACGTCGATAGTCGAGAGAGTGAAGTCTACTACACAGGCGGTTTGCTGGGCGGCGGAGAACGCGTGTTGCCTCGTGATTACGATCTGGACGTTCTGGCCGCCGTATCGCTGGCGGGTACTGGTGTTGGAACCAACCAGCAAACCGGACTGCTCGGTGGAGCTGGACAGCGAGTGCCGCCCACGGAACTGGTTGTGCTGAGAAGAATCCCCGGAAACCGCCAACTGGCGATTCGGATCGACTTGAACGACACGCTTAACGATCCGAGACAGCGTTTGCTAGTTAAAGCGGGCGACACGTTGATCCTGAGGTTCAAGCCACAAGAAGAAATTATCAACTTCGCTACCGGAGTCTTCTTCACCTTCGGCGTTCGAGAACTGTTCAACTAACGAACGTAAAGAGGGTTACAACCTTCCGATAGAAAACAAAGCGACGACAGAGATCACTCTGGCGTCGCTTTTTCTATGAACGGTCTGACTTTAGGCACAGTGGCGGTCGCATCAAACCGACGATTTTACATCGATCACTTCGCCCGGCGGATGCTGCTGAGCGGCCAAAATTCGGTTGACGGAGTTCAAAATCGCTTCGATCGAGGCTTCGATACAGTCCATCGATACCGCTTGGCCCCGATGGAGTTCATTCTGATATTCGACTTGCACCGTTACTTGGCCTTGAGCATCGCGGCCCAATGAGGAACTGCGAACCTGATAATCCTTGCACACCAACTCCATTCCGGTGATCTGCGTGACGGCTAAGAAAGCCGCATCGATTGGCCCGGTTCCATCAGAAACCGTAACCGAATGATCCTGATCTCCCTTTTTCAACGTCAACGAAATCGTGGGCGTCTTCTGATAAGGCAGATCCAATTGGTACGTCACCAATGACCACTGTTCTTTGACCTTGCCAACCACGCGATGTTGGATCAACGCACGGATATCATCATCGAAAATCTCTTTCTTACGGTCCGCCAGAACTTTGAATTCCTCGAACACGTTCTGCAACTGATCACCAGTCAAATTGAATCCCAATTGCTTCGCTTTGTCTGCCAACGCCGCTCGACCGCTATGCTTGCCCAACACCAAATCCGTATTTGCAAAACCGACATCTGCCGGACGCATGATTTCATAGGTCGTGGGCTCTTTCAGCATCCCGTCCTGGTGAATCCCTGCTTCATGAGCAAAAGCGTTGCGCCCAACGATTGCCTTGTTGCGCTGAACCTGCAAACCCGTGATCGTTGAAACGAGGCGACTGGCGGGAACCAAACGAGTCGCATCGATTTTTGTGTCACATTGATAGAAGTCATTGCGAGTTCGCATCGCCATGACCACTTCTTCCAACGAACAGTTACCCGCTCGTTCACCAATTCCATTGATCGTGCACTCAATCTGCCCCGCCCCCGCTTCAACCCCCGCCAAACTGTTAGCGACCGCCATCCCCAAATCATCATGGCAATGAACGCTGATCACCGCCTTGTCGATGTTCGGGACTCGATTGACCAACTGGCTGATGCAGTTTTTCATATGATCCGGAGTCGCATAGCCGACGGTGTCAGGAATGTTCACCGTCGTTGCACCGGCATCAATGACAGCTTCGACCACGCGGCACAAAAAATCGATCTCCGTCCGCGCCGCATCCTCAGGCGAAAACTCGATGTTGTCGCAGAAGCTTTTTGCCAACTCCACACCCTCGACCGCTCGCCGAACAATCTCATCGGGCCCCATCTTTAGCTTGAACTCACGATGAATGGCGCTCGTTGCTAGGAACACATGGATCCGAGGATCGGACGAGTGCTTGAGCGCTTCCCATGCCCGAGTGATATCCTTTTCGTGCGAACGAGCCAATCCACAAATCTCGGCACCCCGGATTTGAGTCGCGATCTCCCGCACGGCCTCAAAATCACCCGGCGACGCAATCGGGAACCCTGCCTCGATCACGTCGACGCCCATATCAACCAAGGTCTGAGCGATCTCCATTTTCTCTTGGAGATTCATACTTGCTCCAGGCGATTGCTCGCCGTCACGAAGCGTGGTGTCGAAGATTTTAATGTTGCGAGGTTCAGACATAGGAAACTACCAGATTGAAATTGTTTTGAGACATTATCAGCAATCGACGAACCAAGGGAAGGAGCAACCAGCACGCATTGGCTCAATTCAACAAAAATCGCTGTGCGTGAATTCAGATCCAACCCAGCAACAAAGGTTCAGCCCGGTCAAACCAAAACTTACTCACGCGTCGATCTCGATTTTGTGAAAAACGTCACTTCTACAGTTGACTTGAAATTGAAAAACAGAGACAGATGCTCACAGGGAACTACTCAGCAGATAGAAATCGAACCAGACCCGATATGAAGGCTCGGTAAATTTGGTCCGTCGGGCCAGCCGCCACAGAGCCTGAGCCCTCGAGGGTGGAAAACGCTGGGGCAATCGCATAGAGCTTGGCATATCAAACTGACCGGCTTAACGATTGGTGAGTAGGACAAAAAAACAGCCGCGCTCATTTGAGTACGGCCAAATCAAATCCACGACGAAGGTTGAAGCCAAGCACAGGCACCAAAACACACAAAATCAAGCCTGCTTCGAATCACACCTCGATTCAAACGAGTCGCCATTACCTTGAGCAACAGCGGCCTCGTTGAACCACGCCGCTTAGCCTAAACGCCCGAGACAGCCTTTTTCGGGTTGCGGCACAGAAACCCGTAAATCGTAACGATCAAAAAGCAGCCAAAGCTTAAGTAAAACGAGCCACGAGTTGCGGTCGTTCCCAAGAAGGAATCAAAGTCAAGAATCATTCCTTGGAATCCCGTCAGCCACACAGCACCCACGATTGCAAGAATCAGCCCAGCGGAACCAAGCTTGGCGTCTTCACCGATTCCCTCCAACGCCAAACCGTAAATCGTCGGGAACATCAGCGACATACAAGCAGAAATGGCAATCAGGCTGTACAGTCCCGTCATCCCGGTTATGTGAATTGCTCCAAGCGTGAAGAGCATCCCGCCCGTCGCTAATGTCGCAAGCAGTTTGCCCGGTGAAACAAACTTCAAGAAGTAAGTACAGATGAAGCGGAAGGTCAGGAAAATAACCAACGCCATGATCTGATGATTCGCTGCGGTCGCATTATCCATTCCGAGTTCCTTCTCGGCATATTGGATAATGAAGGTCCAGACCATGATCTGTGCCCCAACATAAAACATCTGCGAAATGACCCCAAAAACGTACCTCGGATTCGCAAACAACCGTTTGGCGGTTGGACCAAGATCCATATTGTCGGAATCATCTTCGGACGAGCTTGTATCGGGCATCGATTTGATAAGAAATACTACCAAGGTTCCCAGTACAACAAACCCAAGCGTCATGTAGCATTTGGAAACGAGGCCGAGATCGTGTCGTTGCAAGTCGGAGAACGAGGCTCCTTGATAGGACTCAATGTTGCCTTTCCGAAAATCAACGAGGGCGTTGTCGACGATCTTGTCCATTGCCCGGTCATCGGTCTTCGCATCATAGCCCTCTACTTCTTCCGCAGTCGCTGCAGCCGCAACGTAGTTCTGAACGTAACTCTTAACGTTGTCGTCTTGCTTGAGTTCTTTCTCTTTCGCTTTCAGGAATGGCAGTACGTACAACTCTGCCTGCTCTGTATCTTCAGCAACGATTGCTGTTTTAAAACCGGTAACATCGGCCTTAAAGTCAGCAACATTGATGTTAGACATGACCACATTGGCGGCAATAAAGGCACCCAGCA
>CAZLYM010000099.1:0-13909 GCA_964563475.1 uncultured Pirellulaceae bacterium | reverse complement strand
CTAACCGTTGCGTCCAATGATTCATGCCACTCGCTGATTCAGGTATAATGCAGCATCGGGCAACACCGGTGGACACGCGTTCCGGCGCCACGAAATTGTTAACGAGAAACTCATGCCGTCTAAAATTGGAACGTCGTCAGCTCATTGGTTTGCTCGTGGCTTGATGGGCGGGTTTCTGCTGATGGCGGGAATCAATGGCTTATCATTTTTCTATCGATCCGGCGGGTTCGGGTCCTTGCTGGGATACGATCCTTTGCCGAACGAATCCATGGGGTTTCCATGGGAGATCTGGAACGAAACCAAAACTTATGGCGGGTTCATGGTGGACTACGGGGCCATGGGATTGAACGTGTTGTTCGCCATGCTGCCCGGAGTCATATTCGGAATGCTTGGAATCTGGTATCGAGACAGTTTCAACCAACGCATCGGTGAATTCGAACATCAAGAAGCAAATGCGAACCAACTAAGTTTCCAGTTCTCAACCCAAACCCTGTTGGTGATCACCGCCGTTGTGGCAGTCGCTATCGCGGCGCTGTCGACGTGGCGTGAATCGCGAATCACACTGGCGGCCATCTACCTGCTTGGTCCTGCGGCAATCATTGCGATTGCGATGTTGCCCAACAACATTCGCTGGATCTGGCGAGCCGCGCTGTTGGTTATCTCGGCCGTCGTCACGATTGGCCTCGGGATTGCCATTGGATTGACGTTGGGGATGGACTTCGAGAAAGTGATGTTCGGAATCTTCGTCTGCTGGGTTCCTCAAAGCGTGTTCGCTGCTTTGCTCCACACGATCTGGCTGATTGTTGACTCCTGTCGGAATCCGCCGAATCCATCGACGACTTGATCACGCGTTGTACCACGCGGCCAGCCGGTCGGCAGAGACGCCCAGTCGGTAGGCTCCTGTGATGGCCCAGTTACGTAACGTCTGCCGAGCAAGCCCTTTCGCTTTCCAGCGTCGAGCACTCACATGGATCGGTCCGGGTAACAGCGCTGGCCGCCCGTGACTGGCGAGCCGCTGCGACAGTTCGAAATCCTCCATCAGTGGCATGATGGTAAACCCGCCTAGCGAGTCGAATAATTCGCGACTAACAAACAGCCCTTGGTCTCCATAGACAAGGCTCTGATATTTGCCCCGCATCGAATTGCCACGCTCGATCAAGCGAAAAAGAAAACCTTGATCTTCGATCTGCTGCTCAAACCCGCCCCAAGTGAAATCAGAATGCTCCATCGATTCGCGAATTTGATCGCAACCACGCTCGGGTAGCCAGTTGTCCGCGTGCATGAACAGCAACACGTCACCCGATGCGATTGCCGCGCCGGCATTCATCTGCGATGCGCGGCCGGGCTCAACTGACACAAACTGGCAGTTTGCTTGCTGGGCCACTTCGATGGTTCCATCACTGCTGCCACCATCGGAGAGAATGACTTCGTCGGCCCCTGCTGTCCAAGCACGTTCGATCGCCGCAGCAACGACTGCTTGTTCGTTTAACACCGGGACAATGATTGAGATTCTCAATGACAACGTTCGATCAATCTCAATGCTGGTATGGCCTGGTCTCGCGGTCAGTTGTGGAGGGACCATCAGCTTAACAACGCTCGTCTACTTGTCCAGAGAAGCTGTGGCGTTGGCTGTTCGGTAGTAGGCTGATTGAGCAACGAAGGCTTGCACGGTTTCTGGCGTCTGAATTCCACGCAGGTATCGCCTAACCCACTCACCATTTTGCTTCTCGAACATGATCAGCTGAGGCACACCACGGTCTCCAATCAATTGGCGAGCAAGTCGCTTTTCAGCATCCAGATCGACGGTCGCGTAGTGAAATTTACTAAACGCGTTGCGTTGCATCAGCTGTGGAATCGTGGTCGATTTCATTACCTTGCAGGGAGGGCACCACTCGGCGGTCACAAGCACCAGCATCGGCTTGTCGCCCTTTTGAGCTTTTTCATAGGCGGTGAAGTAGTCCGTCGGCTGTTGAGCAAAAACGGACGGGGCTGAGACAACAGTCGCCAACAGGAAAAAAGTGACGAAACCAGTGAGGTGGCGGGTTAAAAGCATGGGAAATTCCTCAGTCCATTTGTGCTGTCAGTGAGATAATTTATTAATCGGTGCATCTTGCCGCACACAGCCCGCCGAATTCCCAGTTTTGCCAGCATCCGATCGCGACAACAATCGATTTTCGTTAAGGCTTTCCGGTTGTTCTACCCCCGCGGGAATCATCCGCGCAATTGAACCCTCAAACGGGTTTCAGGTTATACTGATCAACCATAAATTAATGGTTAACCGGCGCGAAACACTCACAAACGAAGCGCTGAACCGACTCCCGGCCAACGACCGATGCCACCGATTCGGCCTTGTTTGTGGGGTGGCTCACGCTCTTGGTTCGCACTGTCTCTCAACGACCGCTTCGACTCACAAACTGACGAAAGAATCCTAGATGAAACTGCGTGTGGGAATCGTTGGGCTTGGCGATCAATGGCAGACTCGTCACCTCCCGGCACTGCGCGCGTTGGCGGATCGGTTCGAGATTCGCGCCGTCTGTAGCCAAGTGGCCGAGCGAGCCGTTGCGGTTGCCAAAGAGTTCGATGCGGACGCCGCCGGTGGATTCCGAGCCGTTGTGGAGCGAGAGGATATCGATGTCGTGCTGGCTCTGGCCCCGGAATGGTACGGACCGTTGCCGATATTGGCGGCGTGTGACGCGGGCAAGGCAATCTTTAGCTCGGCCTCGCTTGACGTGACTCCTTCCGAGGCGTTAGAGCTGCGAGAGCGAATTGAAAGTTCGGGCGTTGCGTTCATGGCTGAGCTGCCGCGTCGACATGCGCCGGCGACGGTTCGGCTGAAGGAGCTGATCGCCACGCGGTTGGGGAAACCACATTTGTTGTTTTGCCATGAGCGCCTTCCGATCGAGGATCAAGCCAGCCC
Organism: uncultured Pirellulaceae bacterium; assembly: GCA_964563475.1. Classification (GTDB taxonomy): domain Bacteria; phylum Planctomycetota; class Planctomycetia; order Pirellulales; family Pirellulaceae; genus Mariniblastus. Next base: position 10,992 of record CAZLYM010000099.1, on the reverse strand, counting down.
ACAGCGTCGAGGCGAACATTGTCCGCTGGCGTGGCGAACGATGATGGAGCTGGCAGATTGGTGTTGCTACCTTGTGGACGATTCGCCCGAGTCCCTGATCAGTACGACTCACTCGCAATGCGATACTCAGCAGTCGCCGTTTTATCAAATGGTCAGCCTCAGCTTTCCCGGTCAACCGCCAGCATCCGCCGACGAACAAGGTTCAGCCTCTGGCGTCACGGCTTCCGCATCCCTCGTCCACCCTTTGGCTCAGTTGAGCGTTGGGCACTACATACCGGGCAAATGGTCTGACGCACTTTCCTTCAAGCGTCCCGCTTCGATTCAAATCCGTTGCGAACGAGGCATGGCGTTTATCGATCTGCCGTCCAGTTTGATTTGGTTCGACGACGCCGGACAGCACACCGAGTCGCTGGAGTACGAAAGACCGGTCGGTGAGCAAATGCTCGATCGATTTTATCGCGCCGTCACTAGCTTGATTCGTCGGACCACCGATCCGCAAGACGCCTACCGTGCGATGCAGATTGTGGTGAGTGCCGCCGAAAGCGCGGCGACGGGCAATCGCGTGAGGCTTGACGAACAACCATCGTCAGATCGCCGGACCGATTAACGGATTGCGATCGAACGGCAGCGTGCATGTAACGCGACCGTGAATTATCCGCCCGATTGATGCTTGAAGCTGTCGGGATGCACATCGTATTTGGCTTCGTCTGAAGCAGCGGCATCGCCAGCGTTACCGGCAACATCTTCCCCAACCACTCGTAGCTCCGGCTGACCGTCATCCGGCAGGCCGTCCATCTCATCCAACGAGCGAGCGTCCGGTTTCTCTTTGCAGAAGTACTTGCCCAACGGTCCGGCCAGCAATGCCGGCAGCAGAATCAAGTCTCCAACCAGTGCCATCGCCAACAGGAACAGCATCAGCGTTCCAAAACGCTGGGTCGGAGTAAATGTACTTAACGCGAAGGCCGCCAATCCCAGTCCGCCAATCAAGGTCGTCTGAGTCATCGCGGTGGCGACTCGGGAATAGGCCACGCGAATCGCGTCCATCCGTTTCAGGCCAGATTCAATCGCTTGGCGATACCAAGTCAAAAAGTGAATCGTATCGTCAACCGCGACGCCCATCGCGACACTGGCCGTCATCATAGAACCAATATCAACCAGAATATTGCGATGCCCCATAAATCCGAACACGATAACCACAGGAAACACGTTGGGCAGCATCGAGATTAATCCGCCGCGAAAATTCAGAGCATTCTTCCAGCTCAATGGAGCCTTCCAGTTTCGCAGTAACAACATCATCACGCCCATGATCATCACAAACGCCAAGCCAATACTTTCAATCAGGCTCCACAATAACGCTCGTTGAGCCTTATAGACGATCGGAATGATGCCGGTGTAGATCGCGGTGATGCTAACATCATCGCCCGCCTTTTTACGCTCCATGGCAGTCGACATTCCCGGCAGTGGTGTCCGAGTGTCGTCCGTCACTTTGTATTCGTGGTCGCGGCAATCGATAAACGTATTGGCGTACTTCTTTATAAAGTCCGCATCGAACAGATCATCATCCTCGATCAACACCACGCAATCGAATTCAGTGACCAGTCGCTCTTTCCATTTGTCAGGCTTCAGAAACTCGCGTAGAGCAACTCGTTTTTCTTCGTCCAGCGATTCATTTTCAGGATCGTAGCGGTCAGGGTCCAGCCAGAAATAACTGCTGCCTCGCTTCGCTTTGGAACGACGAACGATCCCACGATTCTCAAACAGGTCCTGCAACGTGTCTGCAAAAATGTGAGTCTGGTCGATCAACTGGGAAGTGGGAGCCCCTTCTTTCATCAGCTTACGGAGATCGATCTCCCGATGTGCGGGATCACGTCCGAGCACCAACACACGGCTCTCCGACATGGATTTTTCACCAAGCCTTTTCTGAAGCGTATCGAGAACCTTCGTGCGATATCGGTAAGCCGTCAGAATTGGCTCGACCACCGACTTCAAATCGCCAATGAATTCGCCATAGTCAACGTCACTGAGCGCCGCCAGCCGAATACTGACTCGCCACATTTCACGACCAAATCGTTCGGGATCGTTGCGATCAATCTCGCGTTGCTCTTCATCGAGGTTGGAAATGCCCTGCACAGCCAGATAATCCTGCCCCATCATATCGCTACGCTTGTCGTACAATGAACCACTGAAGTGCTTTCGAGTCAATGACTCCACGGAGCTATCAATGCGGTGCAGCGGAGTGAACACGTCGGTCGACATTCCCGAACCGACATACCCTAAGCCGTCAGGTCCGAAAAAACGTTCGACCTGAGTCCGGACCCGGTGGGAAAGTTCGACACGTTCCAGCATCGAGTAACTTCGCTCGTACGCCAGCCGATCGTACTCAACAACTAGGTCGTCCGCCTTCTTCTCGCGTTCTTCTGGCGACAGACCCGCCAATGCTTTTTCACGTTCCTGCTCAATCTGCTCGATAAAGGTCTCTTGCTGAACGTCTCTATCGACGTTGATGACCAGTTCCGCCGGAACCAATTCTCCGAGGTTCTCTTCCATCCATCGATAATCCTGCAAGATTTTCGCGCCAGGATCAAACAACTTCAGCAGGTGAACAGACGTTTCGATTTTTGCGATTCCAAAACAGAACCAGATCACCAAGCCGACGGCACAAGTGGAAACAAGCCAGTGGTTTCGTAAAACCCAGTCGCCAATGCTTTCCCAAACTCGACCGACCCAGTCAGTCAGTCCCGAATTGGTGTCTCGTTCGGAAGGCAATTTCCGTTTGTAGCCAACCGGCCAGATCGTCAACGCACTTGGCAGATACGTAAACAGCAGAACGACAGTCACCAGCGTCGCAATCGCCGAAAACAAACCGAACTTATAAATAGGAGTCAGATTACTGGTCGTCAGCGAAATCAAACCCAAGGCGGTCGTGAACGCTGCCAAAGAACACGGAAACAAACTGTGCATCACCGCGATTTCAACCGCTCGACGTGCACCGTGTTCGTAACAGGCCTCGCGGTAATAGTTAACGATATGAACCGCACCTGACAAACCAAGCACATAAACAAGAGATGGCATCGACATCAGGATCGCATCCATCGTCGTGCCACCAAACCAGACATACGACAGGCTGGAAATGGCAGCCACACCGGCCACAAAGAACAACATCATGGCGACTCGAATGCTGCCGAAGCTCAAGTAGGCCAGACTAAAGCCGATGATGCCCGACAGCCCCACCAGACGAAGCAACGTACTGGTTCCTTCTTCATCGATGGCAACGTTGTCACTTGGAGGACCGCCAATGTGGAGGTTATCAGGGGTAATCCCGCACTCGCCCGTTGCCAGTTCTAGGATCCGACCACGAGGCTTACCCAGCAGCGGTCGCCCGACCGCACGAGCCAATTCTTTAAGCACAGGCTCGTTGAGTGTCACGATCAAACATGTCTGGCGCGGCGGCGGTTCCATGTCCAGCTCAAACCACATGCGATACCACAGCTCAAGTTGCTCGCTAGTCACAGCGTCTTGCATGGCGCTGAAGTCGCCTTTGAACCGGTCTTCCGTTTGCGCCTTGACGAACGCGTCAAAGCGTTCTTCGTGAACCGGGTTTGACTTTAGCAAAGCCTGATGAGTCGACTCAACGTTTTCCAACAACGATGCAAACGTCCAGTTGAAATCCGGCGAGGGAGTCGGGCCGAACACCGCACCGGTCAGCCGTTTGTGGGCCTCGATTTTGGCTTCGAAAGTCGCTAGGTCTTCTTCACCAAACTTTCCGATCCGCAGCGTTCCCTCTTCGCCCGCCATCTGATCAAAGACCATCGGCCCCGTGACCACTGACTTGAACGGTCGACAGCACAGCTTTTGAGGATTCGCGTAAAACGGATTGGGAATTCCTTTCTCGTCATCCGGTAGCGGACCAAAGCGAGTAATATACGTTCCGTGAGCAACGTTATGACCGTTGACCATTTGTTCGGCCGCACGCTTCGACGCGTCGACAACGTTGTTCTGGCCATCCCAACGAAACAGTTCTCCGTTGCGATTGATAAAGTACCATTTGTCACGACTGCCCTTGAGCCATTTCTCTCGTTGCAAGCCCCAATCTTCGTGATAGGTTCCCGAGTACATCAGACCGTATTCGTCACCCAACTGGTGGGCTCGAATTTCCTCGTCGGACTGCGACTTGTTGAGCACGCTCTCGTACTCCAGCGACTCCTCACGAATCTTGCGTACCAGATTAATGAATGCTGGATTGCCTTCCTTGCACCACGGACCACTGACAACCGCGAACTGGTCGCCGAAAAAGTACTTGCGGAACTCGGCCAGCTCCTGCGTCTCGGGATAGTCGGCCGGCAACCAGTCAGCCACATTGTTCTGCATATCGGCCAGTGCCAGCTTGGCTCCACGAAGCGCAAACGGCAGCAGGAAAAACACCGTACACAGCAGCAGCATTGCGACGCTGCCAACGAAGGGTACCGGGATCGAGAAAAAACGTTTGACCATAGGAATTGACGCTACGTTTCTGGCGGATGTTTTCTATTCAACGAAGAAGCGGAACAGAGATGCTGGCTGCACGTGGTGACGGTAAATGTTGGCGTTCGGCCTGCGCAACATAGAATCATGCAAGCAAAGCCTCCAAACAAACGGATTTCGACGTCGGAAGCCCCCTGTCAGGGTACCGATCTGGACGGGTCGAGTCCACGTCAATGGAGTCAGGAAGGGGGTGTCACGCAAGAAAAATACGGGATATTTGCGGGTCACAGCAACTCTACGACCCGCTTTTTTAGCCAGCGTCTCAAGTCCGGTCAATTCGGAGAGACGGGCCCAAGTCCATTGTAGCCAACGTAAGTCCCCGAAGCTGCCGCAATGACAATCGAAAACAACAGGATCACGGTTGGAATTAGCAAGTCCTTGCCTTGCGTGAATCCGTAGACGACCGCGTACAAGAACCCAGTGAAAATACAAGCCATCGCGTGACTGTGACGCTGCTGCTTGAACGCAACGATCGTGATCCAAGTTCCGCACAAAACCACCATGGTGATTGCAGCAAACATGCTGATCGCGCCAGAATTAAACCATTGGGAAATTTGCTCCATTCCAAAAATGATCACCAAGCCGACGCCAACCAGCAGCAAGAGGATGCCTCCAGCGACGCCTGCAATGACCAGCGAGTCGGCTCCGTCGCCGAAATCCTGTCCCTCGGCCGTGACGGGCGTTTCTTCAATGTCCTTTTCCGCCTTAGCCATCATTCGCTCGGCGGCAGTCATTTCTGATGTGCTGACGAAATCGTTATCGATGTCGGACGCCACACGCTTGCCGGTTTCCATGTTGAAACCACAATCAATGCAGAGCACAGCCCCCGGCATCAATTCCGCAGCGCAATTTTCGCACGTCGGGCCACGAGTCACACCTTGCACGTCTGCTTCGTCCAGCAATCCCATCATTGGATTCGGATTGGACCGAGCAACCCCGCCTGTCGGTGCTGGTTTGCTACGTGGCTTTACGGCAGCAGCGGTACCGACACCGGCTGCCGTGGGGATGGTCAAAGGCTTCTTACACTTTGGGCAACGGACTCGTTTACCCGCCAGCGCATCTTTGGCCTTGAACCCTGTCTGACAACTTTCGCATCGAGCTTTAATTGGCATCTTGTTTCTTTCGGTCAGGCAACTGGAGCAATCGCCGAACCCGTATTTGGTGGTTTAAACGAGCAATTGCGACTGCAACCCGCAGAGCCTACCCCAGAACTTTCGTTGCAATCACAACCCAAAGCGGCAGCAAGCGAAGTTCTGAGACAAACCCTTTATTAGTACATTACTATATCAACCACACATTTTGTTGCCTTCCTAGCTTTTGGCAAGGCGAGAAAACCTCACAAAGGGCCGCTAGACCGACTTTCACACCAGTTCCAAGCGTTGCGAACCATGAATTTGGCTCAATCGGATCCATTTTGCTCGCTCTGAGATTCCCGAGTATTGGATCGACAAGTAGCCACAGGGACAGATCTGGAGGCCTAACCACCTTGGTCCCAAAGTCACTCGTGCTGACAATCTGTCACAACGAGACTCACCTCCCAACGGTCACTCTCAGCTGGCCCAAACCATGAAAAATGACAGCCGGACTTCGCAAGGGACTGGAAACCTGAGGAAATACTTGTTCATGAATGATCGGCGTTGAAGAAATTTCGTTTCCCACAACTTTGGCGCGCCAATTGCCTTTTGGGAGGCTGAGATTTTTCAAACCGCAAAAATGGCAGGGTATCGGTCTATCTTCGGATGGCCTCGGTTCCCTGAACACTCGCTTCCAGATCCAGCAATAATCTGGAAGCCTTGACAGACACATTCGGAGGATCAGTTCTGATGGCAGCGACCAAAACCAAGAAGGCCAAGAAAAAATCAACCAACCTGCAGCCGATCGGCGATCGCATCGTGGTCGAGCGTGAAGAATCGCTGGGCACGACCGCCGGGGGTATCCTGCTACCGGAATCTGCCAAGGACAAACCCTCGCGGGGAACCGTGATCGCCGTCGGAAACGGCCGACTGCTCAAAGACGGAACCCGTGGAGCACTACAACTTAAAGCGGGCGACAAAGTCCTATTCACCAGCTACGGCCCCGATGAAATCAAACTGGGCGAAGCCGAATTCCTGCTGATGCGTGAAGACGACGTGCTGGCGGTTATCGAGTAGTCGAGCATCGCTGACCGCCGTTCGATGCTTCAGTCGAATCGGTCGAACGCATTCAAACCAAACGAATATTTCAACAATACAATCAACCTGAACTCAGGAGTTTTTTCATGGCTAAAATGATCGCATTTGAACAGGAAGCACGCGAAGCAATTCGACGCGGCGTCTCCAAATTGGCTCGTGCCGTCAAAGTCACGCTCGGCCCCAAAGGACGCAACGTGATTCTTCAAAAGAGCTTCGGTTCTCCGACCGTCACCAAAGACGGCGTTAGCGTCGCCAAGGAAATTGAGCTAGAAGACGTCTACGAGAACATGGGCGCTCAGATGGTTCGCGAAGTCGCCAGCAAGACCAGCGACGTCGCCGGTGATGGCACGACCACCGCGACTGTTATGGCGGAAGCCATTTTTGATGAAGGCCTCAAAGCCGTCACGGCTGGCGTTAACCCGATCCAGATGAAGCAGGGAATCGAAAGAGCCGTCTCGGACATCTGCGAAAAGCTGTCCAAGATGTCGATCAAGATCAAAGACAAGGCTGAAATGGCCAACGTTGCCGCCATCGCCGCCAACAACGATCGTGAGATCGGCGAACTTCTTTCCGACGCCATGGAAAAAGTTGGCAAGGATGGCGTGATTACCGTCGACGAAGGCAAAAGCCTTGGCACCGAAGTCGAATGGGTCGAGGGTATGCAGTTCGATCGCGGCTACCTGTCGCCTTACTTCGTGAACGAAACCACTTCGATGGAAGCCGTTCTTGAAGATGCTTACGTCTTGGTCTTCGAAAAGAAAATTTCAAACATCAAGGATCTGGTCCCTCTCTTGGAGCAGGTCGTTCAACAAGGCAAGCCGCTGTTGATCATCGCCGAAGACATCGAAGGCGAAGCGCTGGCAACCTTGGTCATCAACCGCCTGCGTGGAACATTCAACTGCTGTGCAGTCAAAGCCCCCGGCTACGGCGATCGCCGCAAGTCTATGATGGAAGACATTGGCATCCTGACCGGCGGTACCGCAGTCTTTGAAGCCTTGGGCATCAAGCTGGAATCTCTTGGGTTGACCGATCTGGGTCGTGCCAAAAAAGTGATCGTCAGTAAAGACAACACAACAATCATCGAAGGCGCCGGCAAGAGCAGCGATATCAAGGCTCGCATTGATCAGATTCGCCGCGAGATCGAAAACTGCTCAAGCGATTATGATCGCGAAAAGCTGGAAGAACGATTGGCTAAGTTGGCCGGTGGCGTCGCAAAGGTCAACGTGGGTGCCGCAACCGAAAGCGAAATGAAAGAGAAGAAGGCTCGCGTCGAAGACGCTCTGCACGCAACCCGTGCTGCTGTCGAAGATGGCATTCTTCCCGGTGGAGGCGTCGCGCTGCTACGAGCCGCTGGTTCGGTCAAGGTTCCAAGCGACCTCAGTGATGACGAACAAACCGGTTACAACATTATCGTCCGATCTTGTCGTGCTCCGCTGAACATGATCGCCAGCAACGCCGGCCAAGACGGAGGTATCGTGTGCGAAAAGGTTCTCGATGCGAAGGCAAATCACGGCTACAACGCATTGACCGACACCTACGAGGATCTGGTCAAAGCAGGTGTGATTGACCCGGCCAAAGTCACCAAGACGGCTCTGTCAAACGCAGCCAGCGTTGCAACGCTGTTGCTAACCAGTGACGCTCTAATCGCTGAAAAGCCAAAGGATGGCGGAAGCAAAGATTCGGGCCACGATCACGACATGTATTAATCTGATTGATCGCAGCGACCGCCATTCCGACGGAGCGTCGCTGCGAACCCAACAACCGGGCAAAAGACCCATCGGCCCGATAAATAAACTGCTTCGATCAACCAATCGCAGCAACAAGGATGGATTAAATAGAAAACGCTTGTCAGTTCGACTGACAAGCGTTTTTTTATGTATGTTGCGACTGCTAACACATTAGCGAAACGTGGCCACCGCTACCCGAAAAAGTCGAATTTTGTCGATTCAGGAATCTCGATGGTGATCTTTTTTTGCTCACCCTTTTTTACATTAATCTGTTGAGTATGAACGTTCTCCCCATTCAGATCAGAAACCGAAAGCTCATAGTCACCAGCCGAAATTTGATCGAAGGTAAAGGTGCCCCCTGAGTTAGAAAGATCAAAGTAGTAGTAATCGCTCCCGTTTGACAAACCGACGCCGCCGACCTTGACGACTTTGTCTCGAAAACGAACTACCCCACTCAACACCGAAGCGGCATCCAGCTCAAAAGTCACCTCCTGTGCTTCCCCTGCCCACGCAACATATTTGCGAGCATAGCCCGGCACAAGAACCGCGAGCGTTCCATCTTTGCAGGCCGGCTCTGGGAAAATTGCTTCCCCAGAATCACCGGTTCGTGAACGTATTGCCTTCAGCACGTCGTACCCCCAACTAAATCCATGAGGAAATTCAGGCTGATCTTCTAAGAACATGACCGTCGCATTGGGAAGGGGCAATTTTGACTTGGCATCAACGACATGCACAGACAATGGTTTGAACTTTTCGAGTCGCAGGACGTTTTCATCGAATGCCGGCAGTTGATCGAGCGGGCTTGTTATATTTCGATCCGAGATCGCAAACCCCACCCCCGGCGCCCGCACAATCAGTCTCATCCAGTGATCAACATTGAGACCACTCAACACAAAAGTGCCATCGTCACGAGTAAAAGAAACTCCAGACCATCCAAAACCCGCATAGTAATTACCGAAATTCTCGCCTCGTTCCCGCTGACGAGGAATCCCTACACGGATGTTGAAGTTGCGGACAGGTTTTCCATTCTCATCAACGACCGCTCCACCCACCACGCCAACGGACTCGAGTTCGATGACGTTTTCAAATCCACCGTACTTAAGTGGGACACTTCGCTGTTCGCTGCAGCCTGTCTTTAGGAAATCGAAATGAAAGCCCTCTGCGAGGGCATCAATTTTGAATTCTCCCTTTTCATTCGTTTTTACCGAACGTTCAGTGATCCAAACACGGCCCCTCACGGGAGTGACATGTACGTCTTGGATAGGTTTTCCATCTGGTGATCGAACAACTCCAAAAACTTCCGTACCACGATTCAGAACAACATCGATTCCTTGATCAAATGGGCGAGCAGTCGCATTGAGACGCTGGAATGCCGGTGAGTAACCGTCAGCAATCACCAGAATCATGTCCGGCCCCTCTGGAACCTCCTCCAGTATGAACCTTCCTCGAATGTCAGTTGTCACAGGCGACACGATAGTCCGATCCAATCGAGCGGGCCCCCACCGCACTTCCGCTCCGCCGACAGGCTTACCGTCACCGTCCCGCACGTAGCCACGAACCGTTCTCCGACGTAGCTTTGCAGGTGATTCTTGCTGAACATTTGGCTCGCTGTCGCCTACTATTTTGGCAACCTTTCGGGGGGACTCTTTCTTGAGACGAATAACCACTTCCGCCGACTCAGATTGCTTTTCAAGATCAAAGACCACAGATTCCGCTTGGTAGCCCGGAGCGCTGGCTGTGACATCAAAGTTGAGGCTATTCACTGCAATCCCGTCGTAATTGAATTTCCCATTGGCCTGGCAGACTTGGCACCAGCCACCGAGCGTAAAAAATGTGCCCGAACGCGGATGATCAAGATACGCATTGGGAACAGGCTCACCGTTTTCGTCGGTTACTTTGCCAGCGACAGATAAGCCTCGCGGCAGCCTCAGTTCCAACTCCGCGTCCGGGCGTTTTGAAGTATCAAAGTTGATGTACTTGCGAACCCGCCCAGCAGCCACGGCCATCAGCGAATGTTCACCCAACGGCAACCCGTTGATCGAAAAGTCACCCTTTTCATCGGTCACCAGCAACTCGCCCGTATCTAGATAAACACGAGCAGCACTGACGGGTTCACCATCTTCTTCACTCAACAACCGTCCACGCAACCTTCCAGCTTGTCGAAGCCGGATGATGACCGGCTCAGCCGCTTGGTCAACCGTCTTAAAAACCTGCGCACCTTGCAACTCCCAACGCGCCGCAAAAGAAATACTTGGCGAGCCATCCGGCATTGAGAGATCGATCTGAAATCGGCCCTCATTGTCAGCTTGGACCACCTTTCGCACAGGGGGAGAATGAAGAAGAGCAATATTGACGGTCGCACCGCCAGCCCGTTCTCCATTCTCTTGAAAAACCACACCGGTCAGTGTCTCAGCATTGGCGAATGAACTAACAACCATTCCCCAAAAAAGGAAAACCATCATTCGCATGACAACCTCTCAACTGAACGCTTTTGCTAAAACCGCATCCCCTGACATTCAACTTGAACTAAAGCCCGCACCGGAGTCAAGCGAATAACGGAACATACGACTAAG
>CAZLYM010000098.1:0-14108 GCA_964563475.1 uncultured Pirellulaceae bacterium | reverse complement strand
CCGCGTACGTTTTCTTGCCCAGATTCGTGAACGTCACGTTGGTCGGTAGCGTATTTCAGGAGGCGATCGACAATCAGTGTGACGGTTTCGCGCTGCGTTCCCAGCGAGATCGTGATGCCGCCGGGCAGTGTGGCTTTGGCGGTTTGTGTCACATCGACGAGAACTTCCGCAAAGCCATGATTGACACCGTGTGTTGCGGAGGAGCTTGAGTTGTTCTCGCTAGGCGTCGTTCCCAGTTGTAAACACAGCCTCTACGCGGTCGCGCCGTGGCAGCCTGAACCGGCCGCCGCCGTGCAGCCGAAGCAATGCCGGCCAGTCACAATCGAACGCTCGGCCAACAGGCCCGCGTTAAAATCACGGATGTGCTTTTGTTCCTGCACGCTAACGGGAAGCTCCAGCATCTGATTGAAATCGCAATCAAACAAACGGCCATCCCAGCCAACCGACAGTGTTTTCCGGCACATGACTCCTGCAGCAGCCGCTGGATTGAACGCTTCGATCAACTTGTGCATGTAAGTGTCGTAGTCTCCGGACTCCATTAGAAAATCCAGATAGCGGCTGATGGGCATGTTGGTGATCGTGAACAGCCGATTGAATTGGATTCCGTACTCGCGATCCAAAACTTCGCGATACTGATCTTCCAACTGTTGCTGATCAGGCGGCAATGAAGGGCCAACTGGGTTGTAGACGAGCGTCAGCATTCGTCCCGAGCCCTCTTGGCCATAACCACGATCGTTAAGCAGCTTTAGGGCATCGATCGACTTTCGGAACGCGCCGTCACCTCGCTGGGCGTCCGCGTTCTCTTCTAGGTAGCACGGTAGCGAAGCCACAACTTCGACTTCGTTCTCGGCCAAGAAGTCAGGGATATCCTTGAATCCATTGGCCAGCAAAATCGTTAGGTTGCAGCGATCGATAACGTGCACGTCCAGCTTTCGAGCTTCTGCGACGAAATACCGAAAGTGCCGATTCATCTCAGGCGCGCCGCCCGTCAGATCCAGTGTCTTGATGCTGGAGTTCCGCAAGGCGTCCAGACACGCATTGACGGTGTCCAGATCCATGTTCTCCTCTTTGCGATCGGGGCCTGCGTCCACATGGCAGTGCTGACAAGTCATATTACATAACTTGCCAACGTTGACCTGAAGGATTTCAACTCCGTCCGCCTGAACCCCCGACACTTTGTGCTCTCCCAGAACATCCTCGAATCGCGCCAAGTCGGACGGTTGCTCAAGAAGTTCAACTTGCCGCCTTGCGTTGGCCAATTCCGAACCACGACGCTTAAGGGAAAGAACAGGGAGGGTACTCATAAAATTTTCCTGTCAGCGAGTAACACATCGCCATGGAAACAAGGGAAACGAAACATGTTGGAATAAACTGGACGCCGTCGCACACTCAACAGCAAGTCGAATCGCTGTCGCCACAACAACCGGTATCAACGCCTTGAGTGGTCAGGTTGTACTGCATACCCTTCGACTCACGAGCGTGACGGACTCGGTCGCCCGAGCAATCGAACTCTACTGCCTGCTCGATCGGAATGTCCTTGATCGGCTCGATCATGTGAAACATGCCGGCGTATGGTTCTGCCGACAGCAGCTTGAATGTGCGATCGCAAACCGCCATTCGGACACCTCTCGGGTACGTATGGCCCTCGTCGTCCTTCACTTTTTCAAACGGCCCCTTGTAAATCACAGCCTGGTTTCGCTCCAGACAAGTTTCACTCGATGGCTTAATCGCAACAACGGTCACGCTTCGGAATTCGATTCCACCAACTGTTTGCCACGCTTCGGGCTGTCTCTTGTCGATCGTCAAACCGACAAACCCTGCCTGTTCAAATTCTTCTAAGAACAAATCTTCTCGCCAAGCGCCTGAGATGCATCCTGACCAGAGTTCTGAATCATTTTGCATCTCCATCGGAACGTCTTCGTCAGAGACAATGTCACTGATCGCCGCACGACCGCCGGGCTTGAGGACTCGAAACAGTTCTTCGAAAAGTTGTTTGCGGTCATTCGCATCAACAAGATTCAGCACACAGTTCGAAACGACGCAATCAACACTGTTGTCCTTGATCATTGGCCGCTTGACGCGGATCTCGTCGGGCAGGGTTACCGTTTCCAAAGCAGATTTCGCAGTGCCGTCGGCCTTCAATTCCTTTAGATCTTTCCCAAGAAGCTCCAGATCAATCGCGAGATCTTGAATTCGACCATAGCGGAATTCGACGTTGTCATGACCGATTTTTGCGGCAACGCCAGCTTGATGACTGCGGGCCAAATCAAGCATCTCGTCGTTGACGTCGACACCGATGACTTTTCCGCTGGGGCCGACTTGCTGGGAAATGATGTAGCACAACTTGCCACCGCCCGATCCTAGGTCGACGACCGTGTCACCTTCCTTCACGTACGGCGACGGATCGCCACATCCATAGTCCCGGTCAATGATCTCTTGGGGGATCACTTCCAAAAACTTCGCGTCGTAAACAACCGGGCAGCAAAGAGCCACTTCACGCTCCTGCGACGCCGCAGAATATCGCTCGCGAACACACTGTTCTGTATCAAGTTGCGTTTCAGACGAAAGGCTCATCAGGTTCCTCGAAAATACTTGTTCTAGACACGTGGGGATATCACAATTCTTGTGACGCGGCAGAGATCGGTTTTATTACCCACGCTTTATCGCCGTAACCAACCCCATTATGGTCTGGATCTGCTGTCGCCGCCAATAGGACTCTCAAGACTGCCGTTGTCTGGCTTCGCGAAAAGTGCTGCAATAGCGGCGTAGTCGGTTCAATGACGTTCAACTTTGTTGCGTACCACAGTTAACATAGCGGAACCGGCTTGACTACCACCTCTTGCAGATCGCCCAATCAGAGCAACCAGATTGCGTTTTCGAGTCTAACGATGATCAAATCTAGTCTATTTGGGCCGTCTATCTTGGTGACCATGACGATTTTCGCGACGGTTCTGGTAAGCGGTTGCCAGACGAGCCTTGGGCCGTGGGAAAGACAAGCCTACGCCCCCCCAAGTATCGAAACCCCGGTCAACAAAGTCAAAATCACTCCGGGGTCACCTTTGCCATTTGAGCAACGCTTACCCACTGGTAACCTTAACGCGCCGCCTCTTTTTGGTACCGGCCCATGATTTCGGGGGTGGCACACTTATTTGAATTCTTGACGTCTGTCTTTTTTATCTGTCATGGCAACCGAACAACGCGACACCCAAGGAGTTGATTATCCTTCGGTCGTCGTTGTGATTCCGGCACTCAACGAAGAAGCCTCGCTTCCTTTGGTGTTGAACGATCTTCCCTCAGTCGGACGAGTCATCGTCGTCGACAATGGATCTACTGATCAGACCGCCAGCCTTGCGCGAGACCTTGGCGCGACGGTGGTCGATGAATCCCAGCGAGGCTACGGCGCGGCGTGCTTGCGAGGGCTTGCCGAGGTCGACAACCTGATTCGCTCCGAAAGCCTAACCGTCGACGTCGTCGCGTTTGTTGATGCCGACTACAGCGACCACGTACACTTACTGGGTGATTTACTTCAGCCAGTCCTCGACGGTGAACAGGATTTTGTCCTCGGATCTCGACTGCTGGGCGATCGAGAACCCGGTGCCATGCCACCGCAAAGCGTCTACGGAAACAAACTTGCCTGCGGCTTGATGAATCTCTTTTTCCGAGGGCGATACACGGACCTCGGACCGATGCGAGCGATCAGCATGGGCTCGCTGAAAAAAATGGCGATGGTTGATCAGAACTTCGGCTGGACTATCGAGATGCAATTGAAGGCATTGCGGCACAAACTTCGTATCTTGGAACTTCCCGTTCCGTATCGGCGCCGGATTGGAACGAGCAAAATCAGCGGAACGATATCAGGAACCGTCAGGGCCGGATCGAAAATTCTTTATTCACTGTGGCGTTACGGCTGGAGCCCAAATCGAGACCGATAATCTGAATCTGTTGCCGGTATGATTAGTTGCTAGGATAAAACGGCAAGTATCTGAAGCGAGCCACGAATTCACGAACTCGATCGACAGGAACGGCAAGCGTTGCCACTCGCATCGATCGAGCGATATTCACACCGACCACGTTGCCGTCCACGTCCACCAACGGTCCACCACACTGACTGGGTTCAATCAATGAGTCATGCACGATGGTCGTGTTGAACCCGAACCGTCGCTCACTGAAAGGTCCGCCTCCCCAGCGATCGTGATAGACGCGTCGCAAAAAATGATCGATTTTCATTCTCAGCTGCTTCAATGCCCCATCGCGAACAACAAGCACGTTCAGCGTCTGACCGACTCGAACACGCGCTCCGATCGACCGCAGTGCTGCCGCGTTGGGCACCCATTGCTGATTGATGCTGACCAGTAAATCTCCTTGCAGCATCCCCACTCGCTCGCCCACGGTCCGCGGATAAACTCGTTTGACCCTAGCTCCCACAATCTTCTGAACTTCAAGCCACTCGTTTCCAAGCTTCGCTGTTTGAAGCATGACCGCCTCAGATTGAGCCGACACCGTCACACCCAAGTCGGCGCAGTCTCGACACGCAGGCTGCGCGACCGGGATCCGCTGTGGAGCAACCGTCGCAACTCCAACGCTGATCGGATTCACATCCGTTCCAACTGAAAAAAGGATATCGCCCGATTCGACACTCGAATCTCCGTCCAACTTCACCGCCGCAGGAAACTTCCCGGGTTCTCCCATCGGCTGGATCATCTGCACTAGGGCAAGGTCGTCGACTTGATCCGACGCAACAACGACAGCCTGAATCTTTGAACCATCCGCCATGACGCATGTCAAGGAACCGGATAGCTCGCTACGTTTAGAAACCACCAACCCCTTAGCCACGATGGTACCCAGACAACAAAGTCGATCACGGTTTCTAATTTGCACAACACCCGCAGCCAGCGGCTCAAGCATTTTCTCAAACGTTTTCTCAGGTTGCTGGTCACCCTCGCTCGGGACCAACATCACCTCACTTTCAATTGCTGCAGGAACAATTACTACGGGGGTAGTTATTGCGGGAGTAGTTGCTGCGGGAGTTTGGGAATTGGCCAAACAAGAAAAAACAATGCTCAGCATCAAAGCAAATATCACAGCAGAGCGCATCTGCCACGACGACCGAACCGGCGCACATCTTCGTGGCGTACATCTTTGGCCTTCGGTGCAACTCATCGCTTCGACCTCAAATTTGCCGAAAGATCGATGAAACGGCCGTATCGATTGACGCGAATGCTAACGGTGTCGCCAGGACTCAGTCCTTTTAGAAGCTTTACGACCTCGGGAAACGAGGAGACCATGGTCTTATTAAACGAGACAATCACATCCTCAGGTTTCAGCCCAGCCGCGTCGGCAGGAGACCCCAACTGCACCTGCCGCACTCGCACACGACTCTCGTCTGTATCACCAAAAACACCCAACCACGGACTAGGCAATGCTTTGACAATGGGCTCTTTCTGTTTCTCTTGTACCGTATCGATTCCTGCAAGCAACTGCTGCCATCGACTACGATACGCCTGGATCGGCACGTAAAGGTTTCCGTCAATCGATGTTGTGACGCGACTACCGATTCCAATCAAACGACCGTCAAGATCAACCAGTGCGCCTCCTGAATCGCCACCCATGATGACTGCCGATGAGGCGATCCGTTTCAAGTCAGTCGACAGGATCTTTCCCAGCCGCACCACTGCCGGTCGACCTCGTTCGAACGACAGCGGATAGCCAAACGCAAGGCACCAGTCGCCGGTTTCCGGAAGAGCCAGCGCAGAAGGAAATGGCCGTTTGGTCGCAGTAACTCGCGCGGCAGTCAGATTCCGTTTTGGCTGAACGTATTCATCACTCTTTGGCATTGGAATCGGTAGTCCCGACACATCCACATAAGGCCACTCACGATCGTGATCTAACTTCAAAAGCCCCAAGTCCAGTCGCTTATCGCTCCCCAGCGTCGTCCCCATGGCAATCGTTCCGTCAGCAAGTTTTACTTGGACTCGCCGATTCGCTTTTCTGGTCACGTGAGACACCGACAGGACGTGCCCTTGTTGGCTGACAATCACCCCACATCCGCCTTCAATCGCCACGACGCAAGGACCAACGTCTTCGATCACGCGTTTTATCCTTTGCTGTCTTTCCTTCCATTGCTCCAACAAGTCTTGGGCAGTTGCCGGCACGGTCACGAGCGTCAGCACGAGGGACAGTAGAACGGTTCTCACGATGAGAATAAACGAGAAGCGTGACATGGGTTAACAAAACGTGCCGAGAAAAAGTTAAAAAGCTGAACACGGCACTTCAATCAAAGATCAAACCGCGATGGCCTCGCTTCATCAGGCCGCGTTCATTAATCAGATTTTAGACACTGCACGAGCAAAAAGGTGCAGAAAAAAAACAGCAACCTGACAATTGCGCTTGAGCCTACGTTGAACTCACGTTTCAGCATGTGTTCTGTAAGCAATCACATGCTTCGCAGCACCATATTTTCCTGGACAATACCGCGGGTTGCTCGCGTCGGGCTACCGCATAGGAAAGAAGCGACTCCAGAACAGCAACTGAACCACAGTTGCCAGCAACAGACAGACAGCAGGCGTCACGAGGCTTCCCCATTGAGTTCGAGGCGATGTCCATTTGAAGCCCACATGCCAGCACAGCCATATCCCTAACGTTATCGCTCCAACCGCCAGCGCGGCCTGCCAGCCAAGAAACATTCCCACAAGAGTCAATCCTGCGACTTGAGCCGATGGCTGTCCGGCAGTGGAAATAGTCGCCCAACGATTCACGCAGCCAACAGCCAAACCAACTCCACCACCCAACGCAAGGTTCAGGAACCAATCCAGCCAAGAGATGTCGCCCGCTTGCCACATGAATGTCGGCAGCCGCCAGAACACAAGCCAGACGTCCGGACTTAACGCTGTGACCACTGACGCGAAAGCAACGCCAGTCATCACGATGGACGCCGGAACACGGAGGCCATCCGACTCAATCAACACAAATGTGAACAGAAAGCAAACCAACACCAAGTGCCACAAAAGAACCCGGATTACATCCCAGCGTGGAGAAAAAAGAAGGTGTTCAAATCCGGCCGGCCGCAAAACCTGATCGAGCGGCCAGTTGGCGGCTCCCGACAAAAACACGACACTACCGATCGCCAGAAAAATCATTCCCAATACGATCTCGGCAACCAGATACCGAACCGAGATCGGCGTGTCGCAGTGGCCACAGCGGCCCGAATTTCTCAGCCACCCCACGAAGGGCATGTTGTCACGAAACGACAATCGGTTTTCACACACCGGACAGTGGCTAGAGCCTGTGATCGACTTACCGCGAGGAACTCGCCATGCGACGACGTTCAGGAAACTGGCCAGACAACCACCCAGAAAAAACATCCAGCCCATTGTCAGCACATGGATGAGGATTCCCTGAACGAATTCAATCGGCCCCATCCAACGGAACAACTGCTGGCTGTATCCGGTAATCGGAACAAGCAACGAAAACGCGGCGGGAGCAATTAACAGAAATACGATCACCAGCACCAATAACGCCCAGCCGGCAAATTTCAGCAACTGGTAAATCCACATGGGCGTCGCACTGGATCAAAACTGTAAATCACTGACAAAAAATTGCGGCCTAAATCGACGGTGCATCTTCAGACGCACCAGATCAAGAATTTTCCTCAGGCGAAAGGTTTTTGTGAGTCCCATCGCATCGAGGCGCGCTCCCAGTTCGCTTACACTGACAGAGCCAAGCTGACTCGGTTGTTTCTGCGGTGAAAACATCAGGCTTAAACTGAGTCCCCGAATGCTTGCCATCACAGAAAGGCTGCGACTCGGACAACCCGCAGGTGCAATACGCATATTTCTTTCCAGCTTCCAGCTCAACCTGCTTCGGTTGGCAGGCCGCAATTTTTGGCTCATCCATCGGTTGCATCTCCTACGATGATTGGTAAATTCGAACGTGTGGTGCATCATACCGCGATCATCGCCACTCGACCACATGCCCGTCGGTCTGACAGGTTTCTTTTCTGGCCTCACCTCCATTTTGTCACTCAAACCGGATGCCCGACCAGACTCGTATCGTCCGCCCCACTGCCGACCATCGCGTTGTTGCGACCGAGGACGGCAAGAAGCTAAAGGTACCTGAATTTTGGAGTCTGCTGAAACCGGGCGACGCCGGTGCGACTCGGCGAGTCAAAGCAGCTGGCCCGTCGTGGACGGTGAAAACAAAAAAAGGCCGGCGCACAATCAGTCTTGGAGTCTGGGCCAAACATTCCACCATTGAATCGGTAACCCAAACGCTCAAAGAGGAGCGTGCGTCTCCTGCTTACCACAAGCGAATGGCCGCTGCTGCCGGGCGACGACAAAAGGCTCAAGAAGAATATGTCGATCAGTTCACCGATGCCCTTTTCGCGTTTTTGAACTTCCACGAACGCTACCGTGATCTGGCAGGTGACATCGCCGTCGCCGTTGCAGCACACGCGACTCCCGTTGGCAGCGGCACGGTCGCTCGCACACAAACGATTCCTATTGAGCGACGCGCCGAAGCCGCCGTCATTGCTTGGATGCGTCACAAAACGACCGCGTATGACAACATGACCATCCCTAGAGTCAAAGGAAAACGCCGCGAAGTTCGTCGGCTACTCGCACAAAAGTCGCGCCTGATGCTGGAGGTTTACCGTACTGGCAAAACGGTCGACTCGAAAAAATGTCTACTGAAACAGGCGTTAGGCAACGAAAAATAGTTCTACGCACAGAACCCTGAATAGCTTTTACTGGGCTGTATCCCTTGATTTGTACCTTCGTATTGCTTCGAATGAACAAAGCGCAAAACAGCGATTACCTGCGAAACTGCTGAACTTTTTTCCTTCACAATCAAACCAACGCCATGACTGAACCTTCACGCTGCACAATCATCTTGTTGTTTTTGCTGATAGCCTTCGGATGCTCCAACCAACTTGTTGCCCAATCCGAGTCAAAATCGCCTGCGAACAGCTCAACAAACCAACCCAACATCGTTGTATTCGTGGTCGACGATTTGGGCTACATGGACATTGGGGTCAATAACCCCAATTGCTTTTACGACACGCCGAACATTGACAACTTTGCTGCAGGTGGAATGAGATTCACCGATGGCTACGCCGCCAATCCGGTTTGCTCACCGACTCGCTACAGCCTGCTGACCGGCAAGTATCCCACGCGTGCTGGTGCAACGAATTTCTTTAGCGGAAAACGCGCCGGAAAATTTCGCCCCGCCGAACTTACCAATCATATGCCGCTCTCGGAAATCACGTTGGCTCAAGCCCTCAAGAAAAAAGGCTACGCCACATTCTTCGCCGGAAAATGGCACTTGGGTGAAACCGAAGAATACTATCCTCAGAATCGTGGCTTTGATATCAACCAAGGTGGGTTCAAAGCTGGAGGCCCCTACACGGGAAACAGATATTTCAGCCCTTTCAAAAATCCGCAACTGAAACCAGAAAGCCCTCCTGGCGACCACTTGCCCGATCGGTTGGCTCGCGACACGTCTGATTTCATTCGAAACAATGCTGAAAAAAAGCAACCGTTTCTAGCTTACCTTTCGTTTTACTCGGTACACAATCCGACCATGGGGCGAGAAGACCTGGTCAAAAAGTACAAACCAAAATCTAAAGCGATCACCGGCAAGACGTTTGGAACCGAAGAACAGATCTTTGAAAACAAAGGCCCCCGCAAGGTTCGCATTTTGCAAAAGCACGCCGTTTATGCTGCCATGGTCGAGGCCATGGACGAAGCCGTCGGCAAGGTTTTGAATCAGATCGATAATTCCGGGATCACCAACGAAACCATTGTGGTTTTCACATCAGACAACGGGGGCCTTTCGACAAGCGAAGGCTCTCCCACCAGTAACATGCCGCTGCGGGGCGGCAAGGGCTGGGTCTACGAGGGTGGAATTCGTGAACCATGGATCATCCGGTACCCCGGTGTCACCACGCCAGGGTCAATCAGCAATCAACCTATTTCGTCGATCGATTTGTACCCGACCGTCTGCCAAGCTGTCGGCGCAACGAACAATCACGAGATCGACGGCGTGGATCTAATGCCGGCTCTAAAAGGTGAATCATTGAACCGCGACGCTCTGTTCTGGCACTATCCCCACTACAGTAACCAAGGCGGTATTCCCGGCGGAGCGATTCGGATGGGTGACATGAAACTGATCGAACGATACGAAGATGGCCAAGTTCATCTGTACGATTTGAAAAACGACATTGGCGAACGCAAAGATTTACGGGATCAACACCCCCAAAAAGTGAAGGAAATGCGAGACCGACTTCACCAATGGTATCGAAAAGTAAACGCAAAATTCCTGCGTTCCAAAGAAGATGGGCCTCAACCTTGGCATCCGTTCACCGCCAAGGCAACGGCTGAACTGACCAACGGCTGAACGCCTGCTCGCTTACAAAACCTTTTCTCGTTTCCGCATTTCGGAAGCGGGTCAAAGCTACTTCAATCCTGCTCCGCCGGTTCACCACACGACCAACAGATCGAAAACCCTGCGTCCACTTCGGCACCGCAACTGCAATTCCACGCGGGGACTAGCACATCGGCAGCAGCAGGAACCTGCATGATCAACTGGGCTTCTTCCAGATCATTGCGTTTGACCATTACTTTGACACCAAAGACATTGATATCTGTCCCAGTTCCAAACCCAAAGGCGACGTTCGTTTCTTCCCCGGTTACCGCGGCTTGAATTCCATTCGCCTCCAGCAGCAGTCTTAGCACATGAGCCTCGCTGCCGGTCGTGAAAGATGCGATGACTAACAAGTCGTCGTCACGTTCCCGAAACAACTTCATAGCTCGTTCGATTTCTGGCTAGGAATCAAACCTACCAGATCGGTCACGTCGATCAGGCCAATCGTTCGGCCCCGAGAATCAATCACCGGCAGTTCGCTCAGATTGTGGCACGCCAATATATCGACCGCCAGCATCGTTTTACTGCCTGAGTCAATCGTCTTTGGGCTACGTGTCATGAGCTCGCAAATCGGACGGTCAAATTGAACTTCCTGCTTGCGTTCCAGCATTCTGGCCAGATCACTGTCGGTAAATACGCCGGTCAAACATCCGCTGCCGTCAGTCACCATCACCATCCCGGCTCGTCGTTCTTGGCCGCGATAGCGAATATAAACCTCCCGGATCGTTTCGTGCTCCATCGCGATACGACAGCGTTCAATCGGGCGCATCACGTCGTCGACTTTCGAGAGTTTTCGGCCCAACGAACCGCCCGGATGATACCGAGCAAAATCAATCGATCGAAATTCTCTCATCCGACTAAGCAACAACGTCAATGCATCACCAAGCGCCAGCATGGTCGTCGTGCTGGTCGAAGGAGCCAATCCTAACGGGCAGGCTTCGGTTGCCGTGCCGTAGTTCAAGACCGCTCGACTGTGTTTTGCCAACGTCGATCCCAAACTACCGGTAATCGAAATAATAGGCGTTTCCAATTGAGCCAGCGTTGGCAGTAGTCGTAAGATCTCGGCTGTTTCGCCACTGTTGGACAGCACCAACACCACGTCGTTGTGACTAACCCGCCCCAAGTCACCATGAATGGCTTCGGCTGGATGCAGGAAATGACTTCGCGTGCCTGTTGAGCAAAGCGACGCCGAGATCTTCTGGCCGATCCAGCCCGCCTTCCCGATCCCGGTCACGATCACTGAACCTTGGCTTTGCAAAATCAAATCGACGGCACTAGACAGATCCGCTGGCAGATTTTTCGCCAAACTCTGCAAGGCATCCGCCTCATGTTGGATCACGTCCCGCGCGAAACGAGTTTGTTCGAAAGGAGTCACCAAAATTTTGGCCGCGGCGTTCGCACCCATTATGCCACCCCTTCCAAGTATCCGTTTCGCATCCGCTGGTACTCACGACATCGCCCCAGCAGTTCCGAATGAGTCCCATGATCCACTACGGTTCCGTTTTTCATGATCACAATTTGATCCACCAAACCGAGCGTTGAGAGTCGATGAGAAATCATGATCGTTGTCCGATTGCGAATAAACTCTCGCAGCGTCTGATGAATCAGGTTTTCGCTTTCTGGGTCGATTTGACTAGTTGCTTCATCCAGAATCAAAACCGGCGGGTTCTTTAGAATTGCCCGAGCCAAACATATTCGTTGCCTTTGGCCGCCCGATAAACTGCGCCCCGACTGACCGATCATCGTCTCGTAACCGGATTCCAACACCGAAATAAACTCGTCAGCATGGGCTTCCTTAGCGGCGGCGACAATTTCATTCATCGATGCGTTTGGGGAACCATACGCAATATTGTTGGCGACGGTATCGTTGAATAGCATTGTCTGCTGAGTCACATAGCCAACGTGAGAACGAAGATCACGGAGCGAGAACTCGCGAATATCTTGTCCGTTGATACGAACTGTGCCACATTCTCCGCCATTCCCCGATGGATCGAAAAACCTAGGCAGCAAATTGATCAGCGTACTTTTACCGCAACCATTGTGACCCACGATCGCCGTCGAGCTACCTGCCGGGAAGTTTAGGTTGACTCCATTTAAAACCGGAACATTCGGCTGGTATTCGAACCACGTATTCTCCAGAGATACTGTCAGCCCTTGATTTCCTGTTGGCATCCTGGCGGGAAATTCTGGCTCAGCCACCGCCGCCGGCATATCGATCAACGGGAACACTCGATTCGAAGCCACAATGCCTTGTTGCACGATTGAATAAACGTTTCCCAATTTTCGAAGCGGGTCAGCAATGCCTATCAGAAATCCAAAAAAGACCATCACGCTACCAAAATCCATCGACTGAGCCGCCATGCGGATGCCCAAAAGATGGGTCTGTTGAGTCAACGCTAGATAACCACCGGCCAGTACACTGAGCGTGATCATGCTGACCCCCAGCAGTTCATTGTTGTTTCGCGAGAGTGCATCCAGCCACTCGATCCGCATTCGTTTTTTGTAGATATCCTGCGCCACGACTTGAAAGCGTTGGCGTTCCGCGTGCTCCATCGTGAACGACTTGACGACGCGTTGGTACGAGATAGCCTCGTACAGGCGATCCATCAGGGCTGCTGATTGTTCGATCGCCCGCTTTGTCGCTCGCCGAGTCGCTCTGGCCAGCATCGCCAGAACGAGAACCGCCAATGGACAGACTAGCATCGACAGAATCAACAGACGCCAATTCACATAAGCCGCTCCTATCAAGCAGGCTGCCATTTTCAATGGCTCACGGACGGTTTTTCCGAACAACGTCGTCACCGTCCGACCAATTATTTGTGTCTCACCACGAATCCGACTGATCAAGTCGCTTGTTCCACCGGCTTTCGTTTCATGGGACTCAAGATTCAGCACGTTTTCAAACGCCTCCTGCTGCAAGTCCAGCACCGTGCGGTGCCCGACCCTTGCCACGTAGACCATGCTTCCCATCAAGAATAAACAGCGAAACAAAGTCCCGACAACCATGAACCCCATCAGGTAGACCAGCGTCTTGAATGGATCGGTGGGCGCGTAACGATCAATTAGCGGTTGCCAGTATTGAGTCGACGCCAAACGCGATCGCTCCGCCTTCAGCTCGTACTCGATCGCCCGAATCTCAGACGATCGAGAAGCCGTTGCCGAGTTCTGTAAATTCGCAGCAGACGCAACCGTGGCACGAAGCTTCTCAATTCGTTCTTCGTGCTCGGCAATGCGAGCCGTCGATTCCTCAACGCGCTGCTGGGCCCATTGAGGCAATGCTTTATTCTGAAGGACAATCTCAACGAACGGATAGACAGCTCCAAGGTTTGCACCCCAGAGAACCGCTACCAGCAGACTACAACCGAATGATCCCATTAGGGACCAGCGGTATTTGAGCGTCATCCTTAACGCTCGGCCAAGTTGATTCATTGAGCGGATTTCCGATTTATGGAACGTCAATCTGCACATCCAACGCGGCAACTGGATCTTGTAGACACTACAAACAAGCACAGCCAGACTGTACTCGCCTTGATCCTTGTCACGTTTGCATCCATGCAGCACGACGGCCAAGCGGACTCGGCGGTCGCACACGAGACCAATGTTTTAATCCGCGAAGGCGAAAATCACCAAGAGCATTCCCGCATTCATCGGAAGAATATCCCGTGTCGCCAAGCCACAATTCGCTCACG
>CAZLYM010000097.1:11502-14160 GCA_964563475.1 uncultured Pirellulaceae bacterium | reverse complement strand
TCAATTTTCGAGTAATCAAGCTTGGTTTCCATTTTGGGGACCAAGCTTTTCATTTTTGTACTGCTGTTCGAAAAATCAGTTCTGGAGAAGCTCATCGCCAAACCGCGGGTGATGGACCGGATGCTAGCAAAGGATCGATGGGCGTGCCGATCTTTCAGGCAATGCTGTCCGTTGGCACCCTAGCTCAATGGCGCGAGAGCATCGGCAACGCTGACGGCGTAACTTTGGATCTTTTCGAGCGTCGGAAAGGCTCTTGCTCCTAGGGACGACTCCTCCATTGGCAATGGATCGAAACCTCTTACAGGGCCGCGGATGAGGCCTTCCGATTGAGATTCTCTTGAGCGGCCTTGGGCAAATCGCTACGATCCCCCAGCTTTTTCAGGTTTCGACATGGCAGATTTTGATTTCAAACGCAGCAGCAAACGATGCTCGGTCACGGATCGAGTTTTCGCTCCTGGGGAGAAATATGTTTCAGCCTTGATCGAGTCAGGTGACGAGCTGGATCGCTGCGATTTCAGCTTGGGAGAATGGAACGAGCCACCAGAAAACTGTATTGGCTGGTGGAAGACACAGGTGCCCGAAGCGACCGAAGGGCGAGTCTTCTGGGCTCCGGACGAAGTGTTGTTGAGCTACTTCGATCGTTTGTATGAATTGCCTGACCGCAAAGATGTGGTTTATGTGATGGCGTTACTGATGGTGCGAAAGAAATTGTTCTCGCTGGAAGAGTTTGTGGAATCGCCGTCGGGGCAGCGGATGGTCGTGCTTAACCGCCGAGCGAAAGAAACGCTAGAGGTCGATGTGATTGACTTGCCGCCCGATCGTTTGTCGAAGATCCAGAGTGAGTTGGAAGAAAAACTGTTTACTGATCAGCCGCTTGATCTGGATACTCCCGACGGAGACGGAAAACTTGATGATTAGCGACCCTAAAAACAGCAGATCGCCAGGCAGCAGGCATGGAGACAATGCGCGATCGGCGGAAGCACCATTCGATCAAGCGGCTGTCCGTCTTCAATCGTCTGACCATCTGCGTCGAATGGTTTGGGGTTTGATGCTTGGGCTTGTGCTGGCCAGTCAGACTGGCTGTCAGCTGTTTGCTCGGTTTGGCAAACGAATTCCGGTGGCTCCCGTCGTGTTTCAGAATACTCCCACCAAAGAGCAATTGATCCAGACGTTGAATGCTCAATCGTCCGCCGTCCGGCAGCTTTCGACCAATGTGAAAGTGGCGATGGATGGAATGCCTAAGTTGCGTGGCACGTTGCAGATGGAGCAGCCTGGCCGAATGCGACTGAAGGCTGGCTTGTTGGGCGTATCGGAATTGGGCGTGGATGTTGGCAGCAATGACGAGCGATTCTGGGTTTGGGTACGAGCGTCGATTCCCGGTGAACGACCCACAATCTACTATGCCAATCATGATCAATGGCAGAACAGCCCGATCCAACGCAGCCTGCCTCTTGATCCGGCTTGGTTGATTGACGGCACGGGGTTGGCAGAATTCAAAGCGACCGAGGTGCATGAAGGGCCGTTCTCTGATGCCGATGGTCGGCTAAAGCTGATCACGTTTCGTGAGACTGGAGCGGGGCGGCAGACTCGTGTGACGTTGATCGACCCAAGGTCGGCGCACATTGAGCAGCAGGCGGTTTACGACGCGGGCAATCGTTTACTCGCGTATACCAATTCGACGGACTACCGCGTCCACCAAGAAACGGGCGTCAGTCTGCCTCACCGCATTGAAATGCACGTGTATCAGAACGGTCAGGAAGTAAAGATGGTCGTCGAAGCGGGGGACTACTCGATTAACGCGCTCTACGGAGACCCCCAGAAAATGTGGGCGATGCCCACTCCGGGAGATGTCCCTGCCGTAAATCTGGCGGAAGTTCCGGCTCGCTGAGTGATCGTGATTGGCCAGTTTGAGCAGACTTCGGTTCAGCAATTCAAGTGAAATGCCGATATTACACCCACAGGAGCGGCTTCTGCCATGCAATGTGGGAGCGGTCGTTGCCTTGACACTCAGTTTCCCGATTTTTACGATTGGAGCGATTGAGAAAAGAGTCCGAGTGCTGAAGTTTGGAATGCATCGTTACGATGCCTCGATCGGCTCGGTTTGTGATCTATGTTTTCAATCGTTCAGATGGTGTGAGTGATTGAGTTCGTGCTCACGCTTTGACTCACGTTGTCATCATCGAATCGACCTCAAATGTTCCGGTGGTTTGTCGCCATCGTCAGGAGAAACCAAAATGACTCATGTTGTCGCCGAGCCATGTGATGGCTGCCGCTATACCGATTGCGTCGTCGTTTGCCCCGTGGAGTGTTTCTACGAAGGCGAGACCATGCTTTACATCCATCCTGACGAGTGCATCGATTGCGAAGCCTGCGTGCCAGAATGCCCGGTCGAAGCGATTTTCCACGAAGACGATGTGCCGGAAGAATGGCAGAGTTTCGTTCAGTTGAACGCTGACAAATGTGAAGGCGGTGCTGAAAACATCACCGAGCGTAAAGAGCCGTTGAAGAAAGACGGCGAGTAATTTCGAGGAAAGCGGTGAGTGACCTTTAATGTCACGACTGAAGCAATATTGAAAACATAAAAAAGCCAGCTCGTTTGAGTCGGCTTTTTTCGTGACGTTTCTGTCTTCAAGGTTGGCCCAGTCATTTGAGTTGGCC
>CAZLYM010000097.1:0-11402 GCA_964563475.1 uncultured Pirellulaceae bacterium | reverse complement strand
GGCTTTTTTCGTGACGTTTCTGTCTTCAAGGTTGGCCCAGTCATTTGAGTTGGCCCAGTCATTTGAGTTGGCCAGTCGGTCGAGTGTGGATGCTGTTTTGTACGACCTTCAATCAGCCAGAAGCACGCAGGGAAAAAATCGCATCAACGCAATCAGGATGATTGAGCGATCGTTGCTGCCCATGCGATCACAATGGCCAGAATCGCAAACATGACGACGATCAAAGTGGGAATGATCCACTTGTGGACTCGAGTCGTCTTGGCGAACTTGCGAAATAGATTTGAATGACCGACTGAAGATCGCGAACCACTCGATTTGGACGACGCCTCTTGGTTGTCGTGGTGGATGTTGCTGGAAGAGGCCTGAGCTTTTTTACTGGGCGAACTGATGCTCGTGTCGATCGCAAATATGGACGAATTCGTTTCCGAGGCTTCCGGCTGATCGCTCTCGACGTCCGTTAGCGACGATGCGGAGATCACGGTCGCTTCAGCTGCTTCGGGATGCTGTGAAATAAACGTGCCTTGGCTGGCTGATTTGTCGAGGCCAATAAAATGCTGTTCCCCCGTTTCAAGGAACGCGTTCAGCTCCTGCACCAGCTCATTGCACGATTGGTATCGGGCTTCAGGGAGCTTGGCCATCATGGAAAAGCAGATGTGAGAAAGCGGCAGCGGGCAGTCGGGGCGACTTTTGGTGGCACAATCAGGTCGTTTTGTCTGATGCATCGCAATGCGTTGAGCCAAGCTTCCTTTCGGGAACGGTGGGTGACCGGTCAGCAAGTAGTAAAACGTGCAGCCCAGTGAGTAGATGTCGGCTCGATGATCCACTTCATGGCTGTTGATGGCTTGTTCTGGCGAAAGATAGTCGGCCGTGCCCATAACCTTTTCGTTGTACATGACGGTTAACGAATGATCGTCCTCGCCTAGATTGAATAATGCCAAGCCAAGGTCAAGAATCTTGACGGATCCGTCCGCCATCTGCA
The DNA here is from genome assembly GCA_964563475.1 of uncultured Pirellulaceae bacterium. GTDB lineage: Bacteria > Planctomycetota > Planctomycetia > Pirellulales > Pirellulaceae > Mariniblastus. The sequence goes on along the minus strand of CAZLYM010000097.1, from coordinate 10,423 downwards.
GCAAGTTGGCAGGCTTGATATCGCGGTGAACCAGTTTACGGTCATGGGCATGTTGCAGACCGGAGCACGACTGGATAATAGCCTCAACGGCATCTTCGATCGGCAGCGGCCCGCGTTCTTTGGTCAGCTGGTATAAGTCGGTGCCTTGGACGTGCTCCATCACCATGTAGTGCGTGTCTCCATCATTGCAAATGTCGTAGACGCGAACGACATTCGGGTGGTTTAGACTGGCGGCAGCTTTTCCCTCGCGATAAAAACGATCTAGGTAACTCGGATCAGTGGCTTTTTTTCGCGGTAGCACTTTGATCGCACGCCGGTTCCCGGAAATTTTGTGTTCCGCCAGATAGACGCTGCTCATGCCGCCCGAGCCAAGCAGGCCAAGCAGTTTGTATTTACCTAAAAAGAAGCCTTTGTACTTGCCCAGAAGCAGCTTTTCACAGTGCCATTGAGTGATTAGGCCGGATTCGACCAGATGCCCAGTCAGTCGATCGAGTGCGATGGTTTCGCCAGCCGCCTGTCGAGATAGCTCAGTCAGAGTATCCTTTAGGCTTTCGTCTTCCACGATCCCGCTCTTTTCGAGCGATCTCAGGAAGCTCTTGGGGCTGGGAGCGGGCATAGCGTATCAATCAAATTCGAATCGGTTGGGAAACCGATCGTGGTTAAAATATGAGGAGTTTCCGTTGAACGAACTTGGACTTTTTGCCAAATTCTGGCAGCCCGGTCGAGTAAAAACAAGGCTCGCAGCGGACCTCGATGAAAATGCGTCCTGCTCATTATACCAGCATTTTCTGTCGCATCTTATCAATCAACTTGGTCAGGCGGGAGATTGCCGAACGATTGTTTACAGCCCAGCCGATCGGACACCCGAGTTTCAGTTGGCTGCGGGCAATTGTTGGCGGACAACGCCGCAAGCCGAAGGGGACTTGGGGCAGCGAATGAGAACTTTTTTTGAGTTGAGCTTGAACCGTCCTGCCGATTCATCAAATTCCGGCAATTCCTCAACGAGAAAAACCGTTGTGATCGGATCTGATTGTCCTCAATTAACGGCCAGCAACATCCAACAAGCTTTCGACCAATTGGATCGAGAGCCTGTCGTTTTGGGCCCGACCGATGACGGTGGTTACTACTTGATCGGAATGCGTGACGAGTGCTTTGGGGTGTTTGAAGATATCGAATGGAGCACCGAGCGAGTTCTATCGCAGACTCGGGAGAGGCTCGAATCCTTGGGGATTGGTTGGACGGAACTCGATCAGAAGAGTGACATTGATACGCTGAAGGACCTGTTGGCCTACCACGCTGACGCGATTGCAACCAGCCAGCCCGGTTCAGCGGACTTTAATCTCCAGGGTGCAATCGCAGGTGTGTTGGCCGCGCAGCCGAATGCGGGAGGCAAGGCGTGAGCAGGACCGTGATTGTCGGCGGCGGAGTGATTGGTCTGTCGCTGGCGTGGGAGTTGGCATGTCGCAATGGTCAGAACGGTAGCGATCGGGAGATTGTCGTGATCGACCGCCCGTCGCTCACGAGCCGGGCGTCATGGGCAGGTGCTGGGATCTTGCTGCCGGCTAACCTTCAGACAGCGATCCATCCTATCGATCAGTTGGAGGGAATCAGCAATCGACTTCACGAGACTTGGTCGAAGCAGTTAAAGTCAGAAACAGGCATCGACAACGGGTTCCGAAAATGCGGCGGTTTATATTTGGCTCGCACTCCGGGCGAGATCGCGCTATTGGCCGGTACCTTGGAACATTGGCGGCAGCGGGAAATCGTTTTTGAACCGATCGATCAAGCCCAACTGCAAGAACGGTTTCCAGTTTTGGAAACTCTGTTGGGAGAAAACGGTCGACTGAAATCTGTTTTTGTGCCCGGCGAGTACCAGTTTCGCAATCCTGATCATTTGAAGGCGTTGATCGCCGCGTGTAAAAATCGGGGCGTCAAGTTTCATGACTGTGCCGGGCAAACGGAATTGGAAACGCGGGAAGATCAGGTTGTTGCCGTTAAGTCTGAATCGCAGACGTGGACGGCCGATCAGTTTTGCTTAACCGCGGGACCATGGACATCGCAGTTGTGTGCTTCGATCGGTATCGATCTGCCGATGCAACCGGTCAAAGGGCACATGGTGTTGTACAAGCTTGATCAGCAGAAATTTTTGCCTGTGATCAACGAAGGATCTCGGTATCTCGTTCCGCGTGAAGATGGGCATGTGTTGGCGGGTTCAACCATTCAGGAATCGGACCTTGATGACTCGATTGTTCCCGATGAAATCGAAGGCTTGAAGGCTTGGGCCAGCAGCGTCCTTCCGGCTCTTGATGAAAGCAAGGTGGTCAACGGTTGGGCTGGTTTGCGCCCGGGAACGTTCGACGGATTTCCTTACATGGGGCGAATCCCAGGGATGAGCAACACGTGGGTTTCCACCGGGCACTTCAAGGCTGGCCTGCAGTTGTCGACCGCCTGTGCCGTCGCGATGGCAGATTTGCTCGACGGTTCAAAACCTGACGTTGATTTGACACCGTTTGCGGTGTCACGTGTCAATGATGCGTTCTACAGCAAGTCAACTGAAAACAGATGAACCACATCACCGTTATCGTTGCGTTCTTCAATTTGTAGGTTCTTCGTGGTCCCCGACGGCAAATTCTCTGACAAAGTCTGTTGGACTTCGTTCACAATGCTCTGCACTGTTTCGTCGCGTCCGCGAATCAACAACCACCCTCCCCTGCTCTGGATAACATTTTGGATCAGCTCGTCCGAAAGTCGCGGCGAGCGATGGGTCGGACATGCAAACACCTGACGGCCAATAAAACTATTCGCGTTCAGAATGTTGTAAGCGGGGAACCGCAGATAGTTTTGAAACCTTGGCTCGAGATTGGTCATAGCGTCAGCATCTTCAATCACGTTCGCGAATAGGAGCAACGGTCGAGGATAGCGCTGTTGATCTGTCGTTGTCGTGCGGACAATGTCGGTAGCGGTGTTCCAATCTTCATGTCGCAACACCGGCAGTGTCTGGCGATCCACTAACTGCCGGGTAACCTGATTGTTGTGATAGGAAGACCACGCGATCAAAACAATCGCGACAACTTTTAACTTGGCGTTGGGCATTTGACCGATTAGCAGTCCTGCGAGGATCGCCATTGCAGGAGTGCCAATCAGGGTATAGCGGAAAGATGCCAGTGGAGCGACTTTCAGGTAGTGGGCGGCAATCACTCCTGCGATTGGAATGACTGCCCAGAGAACGATCAAAACGATGAGCGGTGTTTGGCTGAAGGATTTCCCGCGGGTTGTCTCTGGCCGAGAGATCACTCGATTGAAAAGCCAACTCAAAAGAAAAAGCACAATTGGCAACGCGATCCAGACCAGTAAGGGCTCTTTCGTGTCAGTCAGTACACCCACAGGGGACGACAGTTCGGACCAGTTCGCCTTGCGTGCGAACACTTGTGCCAAATTCAGGAAACCCGGCAGACAGCCAACGATAGCAGCGAAAAACGAAAGTAGTAATGGTTTGAGAAAATCAGGTTTGCGTTGCCCCCAAGCAAACATCAACGCGAGCAGTTCCGCAGCAAACAGCCAGACGCAAGTGATGTGGCAGTAGAACAATGCGATCGACAGCAGAGTCAGCACGGACCATTTTGATGAATCGCTCAGACCGGTTTTCAGTTGCTTTGATTCCGATTTTCGCAGCCAACCGAGCAGGCTCGCAAACAGCCCGGCGTGCACCAGTCCCAGTAACTGCATCAACGCATAGGGCCTAGCTTCGGTGCCATAGAAAACGAAACGCCAATCGAATGCGATGATCAGGCTGGTCAGCAGCACCGCAGTCAGAGATTTCGAGCTTCGCCAAGTAAACCAACTGGCGCCCCCTACCAACGTGGTTCCGGAGAGCACAGAGATTAGTCGCAAAGCGAGTTCGCTTGACCCAAGAACCTGAACAGTGCCCCACGTCATCCAGAAGAACAATGGATTTTGGTTACCGTCGATGGCGCGGCCGCCGACATCAAACAATCCGTCACTGACAGTCCAGGAAGTGTGCAGTTCGTCCAGCCACAAAGGATCACCCGACGCGATCGTCCAGCGAATGCTCAACGCGATCGTGGCAACCAGTGCGGTTAGCGGAAAGAAATTTCGCGTGCTCGATGTGTTGGCTTGCTCGGGTTCCGCATTCCGCATTCCACATTCCGCATTTGAACTGCCTGATAGGGCATTTTAATGGATCGGTTGGGATTGCAAGGATACTCTATGCCGCTTCTTGGTATCGTACCGAGTTTTGAGCCAACACAAATCGCTCCAGCCCCATAGACTGTAGCCGTCGTTGCAGTGAGTCGAGTCCGTTGACCCCGGAATCGGCTCCGATCAACAAGGCCGAGTCGACCAGCAATTCGGGCCGACTGAGTTCAGCCAATAACTGGCTTCCAGGTCCAAAGTCGATCACAACCCAATCGAAATGGCTTTCGACTTTGCCCAGAAACGGTCCCAGTGAATCGAACAGGCAGCGAGGGTATTCAGAGCGGGCTGCGATCGGAGCCAGTGGCATAACACACAATTCCGTTCGCTGAGAGCGAATAATTACTTCGGCCGGGTCGTCATTGCGTTCGACCGCTTTCAACCACGACAAGCCATGCTCCAAACCGATCTGTGTGGTCAAGCTTGGGCTGGCGAGATCGGCGTCGACCAGTAGGACTGATTTTCCACAGGCGGCTGCCCAACGTGCGATACTGATCGCGATGGTTGATGTGCCTTCTCCTCGCCCCGTTCCTGTCACCGCCAAACGATTGCTTGGGCGAGCCTCGTCTGAATTGCAGACGTTGAGAACCTGATCAAACAATTCTTGCATTGCATTCGAGGCCGTGGCAATCATTTGGTTCGACAGTGTCGGCCAGCGAAAGTCCTCGACGTCCCAAGCAGCGATATCGATGGGCAGATCGGTCGGTGATTCAATTTCAGAATCAGATTCAATTTCAGAATCAGATGTCGGTTCGGGGGCTGGAGTCACGGTCTCTGTTTCAGCAGAAGAAAGCTTTGCTTGAATTTGCTCGTCCGGCACGTCGGTCAGTGCCGAAGCGATTGCGACACTGATGTTGTCAATCAGTTGACGTTGATACGCGGCGTCCAACCGGCGATGCTCTTCTCGCCGATGGCCTGCAGGAGAAAAATCCTCGGTCGGCACATGTGGCGCCCGCAGTTGGTGCAAAGCGTCGTTGAATTGTTTGGCAACTTCTGGATTGGGTGGTGAACTTTCAGCATCGTTTGCGCTGGAGTTCGGATACAGCTTGGAAATTGAACTGGCGTCCACGTCTGCTTCTCCAGCTTGGATATCCGGTTCTGGCGTGTCGACAAATGCCGGAGTGTGTACGGTCTCAATGATCGAGTCATCGTCTGACGCGACATTCTTGTCTTGAATAAGTGTCTTGAAGATGACTTCGGGGGGTTTTGTATTACTGGAGTCCGTTGGATACGTGTCTCTTGCCGTTTGACGTATTCTGGCGACGTAGTCATCCAGTTGGACTTGACGTTGGTGCCGAGTCGTGGTGGATTGCTCAGTCGAGTTCGCCGAACGCACAATAGCCGCGACTCCCGGCCCTTGATTGGCTTCGTAGGCTCTTTGGGCAGCCTCGTTTTGTGCCGAGGCATCTGGGTTTGGCCGAAAATGGATAGGTTTCATGTGATGAATTCCGAAACGGGCGTTCTGTATTTCGCGGCGATCTCCGCAGCGTTACCAATGGCGGGGTTCAGTGTTCCAATTCAGCGACCGAACATTCGATCTGGTGTGTCATAGCATTGCGCATCGTGTTAATCGGTCCGGATTGTGAGTATCTTGAGCCCTGGATAAAGTGAAGGGCTGTTTAAGGTATAATCAGCGGGTGTCCCGAGCGGGATCAGTCAAAACGCTAGCGTTTTTTAAAATTGTTGCGTCAAAACGCAGCTTCAACGAACAACGGAACGAGCCACGTCAGTGTCAACGATCGAAAAACAATCTCTTAGCCAAGTGTTCCTAGATCGTCTGGAAAAAGAAATTCTGATCCTAGACGGAGCCATGGGCTCGATGATCTTCGGGCTGGGGCTGACTGAGGAACAGGTCCGTGGAGATCGATTCAAGGACTATCACAAAGATCTGAAGAACTGCACCGACATTATGGGCCTGACCAACCCGGAAGCGATCACTGGCCTGCACCGCCAGTACCTAGAAGCCGGTGCGGACATCATCGAAACGAACACTTTCAACGCCAGTCCGGTCGGTTTGGCGGATTTCGACTTTGACGCCGACATCGTCCGCGAAATCAACATTGCCGCCGTCGCCAACGCTCGCAAAGCAACGGACGAATTTACCGCACTCACTCCGGATCGGCCTCGTTTTGTTGCCGGATCGATTGGGCCGACCTCACAGCAGACGGCGATTAGCACGAAAGTGGAAGACCCGGCTTATCGTGGCATCACGTTTGAGGAAATGGAAGCTTCCTACTATGTGCAGGTTCAAGCTTTGGTCGAAGGCGGAGTCGACATCCTGTTTCCCGAAACGGTGATCGACACATTGAACTTGAAAGCCTGCCTGTTTGCGATCGCTCGTTACTTTGAAGCGTCCGGCAACGTCGTCCCGGTGATGGTTTCAGGAACCTTTGATCCGGCGGGAGCGACGTTTGTTTCCGGCCAAGTCGTTGAAGCGTTTTGGAATTCGATATCACACTTTCCGATGATCAGCGTTGGCATGAACTGCGCCCAAGGGCCAGACACGATGCGGGCTCACATTGAAGAGATGCAAAAAGTCGCCACGCCCTACATCAGCTGCCATCCCAATGCGGGCACGCCCAACGAGATGGGCGAATTTGATTTGCAGCCCGAGCCCATGGCAGCCAAGATCAAGGAGTGGGCCGAAAACGGCTGGCTAAACATTATCGGAGGCTGTTGCGGGACGACACCTGCTCACATCAAAGCGATCTCCGAAGCCGTTCACGGTTTGCAGCCGCACAAAAAAAGCCAAGTGGATTCGATTACCCGTCTTTCGGGATCGCGACCACTGAACCTGCGCGACGACGCGAACTTCTTGATGGTCGGTGAGCGTACGAACGTTACCGGTTCACGAAAATTCGCTCGCTTGATTCGTGAAGGTCACTTCGAAGAAGCCATCGAAGTAGCGCGGGATCAGGTTCAAGGTGGTGCCGCCGTGATCGACATCAACATGGACGACGCGTTGCTGGACGGCGAAAAAGCGATGGCAACCTATCTGCGGCTAATCGCCGGCGAGTCGGATATCTCTAGCGTTCCGATTATGATCGACAGCAGTAAATGGTCCGTTATCGAAGCCGGCCTGCGAAACGTCCAAGGCAAAGCGATCGTGAACTCGATCAGCCTGAAAGAAGGCGAAGCCGAGTTCCTTGAACGCGCACGTCTTGTCCGTCGCTACGGAGCGGCTGCCGTTGTGATGGCGTTTGACGAAAAAGGACAGGCGGTCGAAACGGACGACAAAGTTCGTATCTGCAAGCGTGCCTACGACATCTTGGTCGAACAAGTCGGTTTCCCACCCGAGGACATCATCTTCGACCCGAACATCCTTACGGTTGCGACTGGGATGAGTGAGCACGACAATTACGCGGTAAACTTTTTTGAAGCAACGAAGCAAATCAAAGAAATCTGCCCCGGTGCCAAAATTTCCGGCGGTGTGTCGAATGTCAGTTTCAGTTTTCGTGGCAACAATACCGTCCGCGAAGCCATCAACGCTGCGTTCCTGTACCACGCGATTCAAGCCGGCTTGGACATGGGGATCGTCAACGCGGGGCAGCTAGAGATCTACGAAGAGATCCCCAAGGATTTGCTCGAATACGTAGAAGACGTGTTGCTTAACCGCCGTCCTGACGCCACTGACCGATTGCTTGAGTTCTCAGAGACTGTCAAAAGCAAAGGTAAAAAAGGAAAGACTGAAGATCTGGCATGGCGTGAAGGAACCGTCGAAGAACGCCTCTCGCACGCACTGATCAAAGGCATCGACAAATACGTCGTCGACGACACCGAAGAGGCACGTCAAAAATACGATCGCTGCTTGCACATCATTGAAGGACCAATGATGGACGGGATGGCGATCGTAGGTGACTTGTTCGGTAGCGGCAAAATGTTTCTGCCGCAGGTCGTGAAGTCGGCTCGCGTGATGAAGAAAGCAGTCGCTCATCTGCTGCCGTTCATGGAAGAAGAGAAAAAATTGGCTGGCTTGGAGTCTCAGTCGTTCCGAGGCAAAGTGCTGATGGCGACGGTTAAGGGTGACGTTCACGATATTGGTAAAAATATCGTCGGCGTTGTTCTTGGATGCAACAATTACGAGATCATCGATCTTGGTGTGATGGTTTCCTGCGATACGATTCTGGACGAAGCAGAAAAGCATGGCGTCGATATCATCGGGTTGTCGGGGCTGATTACACCCAGCCTAGACGAAATGGTTTACGTCGCCAAAGAGATGACTCGGCGCGGGATGAAGCAACCGTTGTTGATCGGTGGCGCCACCACCAGTGACAAGCACACCGCCGTGCGAATTGCTCCTCAGTACGACAACGCTGTCATTCACGTTTTGGATGCGTCACGAAGCGTGGGCGTCGTCGACAAGCTGATCAGCGACGACATGCGAGATGACTACTTGGCGAAAAACGCGGAACTTCAAAAGACACTCGTCGCCAGCTTCGAAGATCGGCAAATGACGCTGGTCCCGTACGAAGAAGCGTTCGCCAATCGCTTCGCTACCGATTGGGATACGGTCGATGTCGCTAAACCGTCGTTTGCGGGGACGCGTACCATTGGCACCAGCGACGATTGCGATGAACAGATTTCGTTGTCGGAGATCGCGGAATACATCGACTGGACGCCGTTTTTCATGACGTGGGAGCTTCATGGGAAGTACCCAAAGATTTTGACCGACGAGGTCGTGGGCGAGCAAGCGACAAAAACGTTTGCCGACGGGAAAGCGATCCTGAAAAAGGTCATCGACGGTCGGTTGCTCACCGCGAAAGGCGTCTATGGGTTCTGGCCTGCTGCCTCTGAGGGCGATTCGATCATCGTTTACTCGGACGAAAGTCGCGGCACTGAACGAACTCGGTTCCATGCCTTGCGTCAGCAGTGGCAACGCAAAGGGCAAAAGAATTACCGTTCCTTGGCGGACTATATTGCTCCGGTCGATAGCGGGCGAGAGGATTACCTTGGCGCGTTTGCGGTCACGACTGGGCACGGATGTGATGAATTGGCGGCACAGTATGATGTCGACCATGACGACTACAACAGCATCATGGTCAAAGCGATCGCTGATCGTCTGGCGGAAGCCTTTGCGGAAATGCTTCACCAGAAAGCTCGTGTTGATTGGGGCTTTGGTGCAGACGAAGGGTTGTCCAATGAAGAACTGATCAAGGAAAAATACCGAGGCATCCGTCCTGCGGCGGGCTATCCGGCCTGCCCTGACCACACGGAGAAGGCAACCTTGTGGGAATTGTTGGACGCCGAATCAAAGACCGGGATCAAGCTGACCGAGTCCTACGCCATGTGGCCTGGAGCGGCGGTGAGTGGTTTGTATTTTTCTCATCCGGAATCACGTTACTTCGCGGTCAACAAAATCACGAAGGACCAGTGCGAGCATTATGCGAAGCTCAAGGGGATCAGCGTCGAAGAATGCGAACGCTGGCTATCGCCGATCCTGGGCTATTGAGAGAAGAAGCTACATTGTGCCCCCACATCGCTTGGTATGTCGAAGGATTGAAAATCGGTTCAACATCACAACCCGACGCGTGAGCGAGGGACCAAGCAGTAACGTTGCCCCTCGCTGAGGACGTGTTGATTTAATCTCAACCCGACGCGTTATGATTCGTTCCTTATTCACAGGGAATTTGCATGGATTGTCGTAAGTCCTTATGCAACAAATCCTAACTTGACACGTAAATGAGGGACTGATCCCTCGCTGACGCAACGGGTTATGATGACGCATGCAATTTCCTGTCACGCTTCGGGTTGCGATTGCATGACATTTGCTGACGTATCGGGTTGTTGTTTGGAATAATGTGGCGACAATCTAGGTATGGATGCCGTCGAGAAAAACCTGACGATGCAGGATCCGCTGGCTTACTTTATCACTTGGCCGACCTACGGAACGTGGTTGCCCGGTGATCAGCGCGGATGGATCGAGTACCACCAAGGTTGGCAGTTGCCCAACGCAAACTTGCTGGAGATTTGCCAGACAGAAATGCGTGAAGAGCGGTGTTTGTTGTCGCCTGTGGCGCGCGAGGTTGTGAAGCAGCAAATTGCTGAGACTTGCCGTGTTCGCAAGTGGATTTTGCATGCGGTTGCTTGTCAGTCCAATCATCTGCATGTCGTCGTCGAAGCATTTGAGACGACGCCACAAAAAGTTCGGACCGACTTGAAAGCATGGTGTACGCGTCGGTTGAGAATGGAAATCGATTCCAGTCGAAAAAAC
>CAZLYM010000096.1:0-14253 GCA_964563475.1 uncultured Pirellulaceae bacterium | reverse complement strand
TTCGGTGTGCGGTTTTCGGTGTGAGGTGTGAAGTTTCTGGAGTCTGAATTCCGCACTCCGCACTCCGCACTCCGCACTCCGCACTCCGCATTCCGCATTCCGACCTCCGACCTCCGACCTCCGACCTCCGACCTCCGACCTCCGACTCGTGCTAGCGTCACAAAAGGCCTCACTCTCCAGCCACCCCCACATCTCTATAGGTCACAGCGGCAAGATGGGATAAAACAACAGGTCGTGAGGGTTTGGGCCATGAAAAATGACTTTCGTGTCCCTTAAACCGAATCCGCAAAACATCGCCAAGCAAACCGAAAGTGCCTCGCCCGCGGCAGAGGCACCAAGGTTTTTGCAATGGCACGGGAGCAAGGAGAGCACCTGATGGCAGCCACGTTGAAGTTTATTCATGCGTCCGATCTGCACCTCGATCGTCCGATGTCCGGGCTGACCGAGATCCCCACACACCTGTATGAGGTGCTGGCTAACGCTCCGTACGAAGCGGCCCAAAAGGTGTTCGACCTTGCGGTTTCCGAGCGAGTCGACTTCGTGCTGCTGGCCGGTGACTTATACGACAGTGACTTGAGCAACGCACGCTCGGCCGCATTTCTGCTTAGTCAATTCGAACGCCTTGCCGACAAAGGCATCACCGTTTACTGGTGCGGCGGAGAAACCGATCATCCCGATCGCTGGCCCACCGCGATCGAACTTCCTGACAACGTGGTCACGTTCAGTTCATGCGTCGTTGAGCATGTGAGCCACGAACGCGAAGGTCAAGCAATTGCTCGCATCATGGGCTGCGGCTACGACGACAAGCATCGCCGAACCGCCAACGACTTTTCGACACCCAATTCTGAGCTATTCACCATCGCCTTGGCGCACGGCGACTTTGACACTCAAACGCTCAAGACCGAAAACGTTCACTATTGGGCGCTAGGTGGAAATCATAAATCCAGCAAACACGATCGAACAAGCTCGACCGTCGTTTACCCTGGAACTCCACAGGGGCGCTGCCCCAAAGAGTCGGGACCGCATGGATTTAAACTAGGTCGCATCGATGCCGCTGGAAAACTTCGACTCCAAACGGTCGAATCCGATCGTGTCCGCTGGTTGCCTCAAAAGCTCGCGATCTCAGAAGGTGTGGAAGTCCACACGCTGAAGAAAGAACTGACAGAACGTGCCGCCAAGATCGTGGCCGACACCACTGACCAGATCGTGCTGGCTCGCTGGACCCTTGCCACCGAAGGCATGTTCAATCCGGCCATCCGAAAGCGTGAATGGTCCGAGCAAATTCTCGAATGGCTACGCGACGAATTCGGACGCGGCGACAAGGGTTTGTGGAGCGTTTCACTGGACGTTGCCGCACCCAAGCAATTGCCATCCGATTGGTACGAGGAAGACACGATTCTAGGCGAGTTCATGCGAGCCATTGGTCGTTACCAAAGCGACGACTCACTGCGATTGAACTTGCACGAATACACCCCAACGACGGTGGAGGGCACACTCACCGCCGGCATGAGCCAAGTCTCACAGGGTCGCCGTGAGGAAATCCTGCGTCGCGCGGCGATGGTTGGGATCGACTACTTGGCCGCCCACAAACATTACGGCGGAGATGATGAAGAAGTACAACTGAACGATCAAATCGAAGCTGCAATTTGAGGTTGAAGCGATCATCGGTAGCGTCGCATCTCCTGCAAGTGATTGCGACACTCGCCTGAATTCACAAGGAAGCGAAGAAGTGAAAATCAAAGAACTGCAAGTGGATGGATTCGGTGTCTGGAAAGGACTGAAGGTTCAGGATCTTTCGGAAGACATTACCGTATTCTGCGGCCAAAATGAGGCCGGCAAAACGACGTTGATGCAATTCATCCGTTCCATGATGTTCGGTTTTTCCCCAGACCGGTTGGGGAAATATACGCCTCCCGTTTACGGCGGCCTAGCAGGAGGCACCTGTGATCTGGTGACTCCGACGGGCACCTACGAAGTCCAGCGACACGTCGACCCGAATCGCCACTCCGACCCGATCGGCGACCTAACCGTCATCGATGGTCATGACGGAGCAGTCCATGGCACTGCCAAACTGAGCAGCGTGCTGTCGGACACCGATGAATCGATTTTCAATAACGTCTTTGCCATCGGATTGCGAGAAATCCAAGAACTTGGTGCGCTCAACAGCACAGCGGCAGCCGACTACCTGTACCGACTGACCAGCGGCCTAGACCGAGTTTCCTTGATCGATGTGATGCGTGACTTGCAAGGTCGTCGGGAAGGCATCTGGTCGACCAACGCCAAACAACCCGGGCGAATCGCAGAACTGTCTGAGCGTAGGACCAAACTGCTGCGTGAAATTGATAACCTGAAACAACGATCCAAACGCTGGTCCCAACTCGCCGCTCAAACCACCGACATTGGGCATCAGCTGGAAGACGTTGAACGCGAATTGGCCGAAAACGAACGTCAATCGCGTCTCATTGAAATCGGCACACAGATCGCCGAACGCTGGCAGGCTCGACGCGTGGTGGACGACCGAATCAAATCTTTCGGCGTGCTTCCCGATCGCAGAGATATTTCGGTCGAGAAACTGGGCGAATTCAACGAGAAAATCGCTCAGCAGAAAGAGCGGATCGAACAGATCAAAAGCCAACGCCGTCAGATCAAAACCGAAGCAACTGCCTTGCCGATCAACCGCAGCCTCTGGTCGCAGAAGGCTCGAATTGAAGCGATCTCCGAGCACAGCCCATGGGTTGAATCTCTGCAACGGCAATCAGATCGGTTAAAAAATGAAATCCACACCATCGAAAACAGCCTAGTGGGCGAAGTCGATGGACTTGGGCACCAATTGAAGATCAAAAACCGTGACGTTCAGAACTTGGGCAAGCGAGGCTTAGGTGCACTGGAAACAAGCGCCAAAGCGTTGCAGGAACAGCAGGACCGACTGACAAAGTTTCAACAGGATCTCGAAAAATCAGAATTTGATCTGGGGCAGTACAACGAACGCCTCACTTCGTCACGATCCAACTTTGGCGAAGGTGACTCGCTGGAGGACACTGGCCGCTACGTAAACCGATTGCGTCGTCGCATCGAACTGGAAGAGAAAATTGAGAAGCTCAACCAGTCGCGCCATGCACTGGAACGCGATATTGACGTGGTTGTTAATGACCAAGTGCTGCCCGTCGGGAAACTCTCCATCATTGGAATCGTCTTTGTCACGGGCGTCCTGTTCCTTGGCTTTGGCCTGTTGGACACGCTATTCGGAGGCGGTTGGTTAAGCACAACGTCTCAGCAACTAGGCATCATGTGCATGCTGTGCGGCCTGATCGCGGGCTTTATCTCCATGTTCCTGAAGTATCACTGGGAGAGCATGGCCAAGGAAGAGCTAAATGATTTCCGCCACCAGATGGACATCATAAGGCAACAGCTGAAACGGGCTCGCCACGAACGAGACGAAATCGAACGACAGTTGCCACCCGGCAGTGAAGGGCAGTGGGAGCTTGACTTGAAGGACGCCGAAGGTCGACTGACACGCATGGAGGACTTGGTGCCGCTGGAAAACCGCGCCCAGACCACACGCTCATCCATGGAGGACCTGCGCCGCCGAGTCACCAACCAAGAACGAGAAGTTACCAAGGCAGCGGAGCAGTGGAAGGCAAGCCTGCGAACCGCCGGCCTACCGGAAATGCTTCAACCGAACCAACTGAAAGAAATCACTCAACGCAGCGAGCGAATTTCTGACTACAACCTTCGACTGGAGCAGTTCAAAGCGGAACAAATCGAACGAGACAAAGAACTGAACGCACTCAACAAGCGGATCGATGCGATTCTTCACGAATCCAGCTTGACGTTCCGATCAGAAAGTCTGCCAGATCGACTTAGTCAGATTACATCGGCGTTGAACGAGCAACGTTCGATGGTGAACGCTCGTAAAGAGTACATTAGCAAATACAAATCACTACGGTCGCGACTAGCCAAAGCAAAACGTGAACACGAAAAATTGCTTGGGCAAAAGCAACGCCTGCTGGCCAAGGTCGGTGCCGACAACGAGGATATGTATCGCCATTTTGCGGCTCAGCATCGCGAACTAAGAAACTTGCGGAAAAAACGCGAGACGTTAAGCGATCAGATTTCAATCGCATTGGGCAAGCACTTTGATGAACCTCAATTGCAAGAGGTTTTCGATTCGTTCGGTCAGGCCGGACTGGAAAAAAAATGGGAATCGATCCTTGAGAAAATCGAAGAGATCAAAGAGGTTCAGACTCGGCTTCACCAGCAGCGGGGAGAATACCTACAGGAAGTAAAAACGCTGGGCGAAGATTCTCGTCTCGACAAGGCTCAACTAGAACTCAACGCCGTCGAAGCAGAAATCAAACAGCTCAAACGCGATTGGCAAGTGTTAGCGACCAGCACGCAGATGCTTGAAATGATCCGCGAAGGATACGAATCCAAGCGTCAACCAGAAACGCTCAAAGAAGCATCAAACTACCTACAACGACTCTCCGAAGGTCGATACACTCGCATCTGGACCCGTTTGGTCGGCGAAGAGTTGCTGGTTGACAACGCGAACGAAGAAACAATTCCCGTTGATAAACTCAGCCGGGGAACTCGGGAAGCGGTGTACCTAAGTCTGCGTCTGGCCCTGATCGGAGCTTATGCTCGTCGCGGGGCGACCATTCCACTGGTCCTAGATGACGTGCTGGTCAATTTTGACGGAACCCGCGCGTATGCGGCCGCCGAATTGCTGTGCGAATTTTCTCGAAACGGCTACCAGATTCTGATGTTTACCTGCCACCATCACATGCGTGACATGTTCCATCAATTGGGAGCGGATGTGCGAGTTCTGCCCGAACATCAAGACGTCATGGAAAACGGGGCCATGCCAACCGCATTCCGAGGGTCTACTCAGTCGGCTCCGATTCCAAGCCCAACCGTTCATTGGGAGCCGGCTCCGGTTTCAGTCCAGCCCGTGTCGTCAGGAGCAATACCGGTCGAGTACCTTGCGCCCGATCCTGAGTTGATGATCCGTGCCGATGACTATGATGCGGAACTTGAGTACGAACTGTCTGCCGTCGTTTCAGATCAGCGAATCGAACAGCGACTGCGTCACGAACTGGTCTACTATTCACCCGAGCACGACATCCCTATGGACCTGTCTGGTAACGAAGCCATCTGGCGCGAGACAACCGTGCCCGTGATGCGATAGATCGCAGTCACTTGTTTTGATAGACGGCGGTCACTTGATGCGATAGATCGCAGTCACTTATTTCGATAGATCAGCGTGACTTCATTGCCCTGATCGTTGAACGTGACTTCGTCCATAAAAGAATTCATCAGCACCAAGCCTCGACCAGTTCCAGTGGTCATCGCCTCCGAGGACTTGGCTTTGACAATCGTTGACGGGTCAAAACCGGGCCCGTCGTCTCGAATGACAAACGTTGCCTCGTCCGGTGTGATGCTGGCACGAAAATGAACTCGCCGCCCCGCGTACGTTTCCTGCTCAGCACGCTCGTTCATGATCTCGGGCGTGCCAACAGGGAACTCTTCACAGCTCATTTCCAGGTTTCCTCGGACCATCGCGTTACCGAGAGCCGCCTCTAGGGCGATTCCCAGTTTGGCACGATCGCGTTGTTCGCAAAATCCGTGACTGCAAGCGATTTCCTGAATCATGTCGACCAAGGGATCAATCAAATCCAACTCATTGAGCAAGGAAAACTCAAAGTCCGTTTTTGTCGCGCAACTGGCCAGCCTTCGATATCTAGATTCGGACTCGTAGGTCGCCAGCACCTGCATAATGGTCGCCAACAAATGTTCAGACAACATGGTCTTGGGTACGAAACTAGCTGCCCCGGCGGCCAACGATTCCGCAGCCACGTTTTCACTACCATGGGCCGTCATCAAGACAACCGGGATCCCCGGATGCTCTTCGGCGATACTCGTCACCAATTGAAGCCCGTCGACACCGGGCATTTGCAGATCTGTCAGCACAACGTCAGGCCGCTGGCGATCAATCGATTCCAGTGCCTGCGATCCGCAATCGGCATAGACAACCTGAAACATTCCACTGGCCTCTAGGAGACCGCCGGCAATCTTCTGATCGACAACTGCATCATCAACGACCAGAACGACCGACATAACTTTCTCCGAGAAATTGATCAGTAACTGCCACCAGTACGCCTAGCCAGCGGACGAGCATGCGGCGCCCCATTGTCGCCTGAGCAGAGCGAATTATCCAGTATCGACCAACCCTAAATCCTCGGGTCTGAGGATTTTGGACGGAGGTTGAGCCATCGTTGGGTCGAAAACAGCACGTATTCTGCATGCAGTTATAGATATTTCATTCTTCCCATCCCCTTAGCGTGGACTTGAGCGGCGTTGAACATGCAAGCAAATCCTATCCACGTGGCTGACTTTTCGGATCAGGCAATTGAACACAGCTGGCCGGGTTGATTTGGGGCACAGATCTAGGGAAAACTGGCCGCATAATCGACTAGTAACGATCCGTAAACGCTCGTACAATTACGGCTTGACGATCACCCTTGCGATTTTCGACGCTCTTCACCTTTCAAAGCTATGACTCACGGATCCAAAATCATCTTGCGGGCATCTGCCGCCCTGCTATTCATTTGCGCATCCTGCGGTCCGGTATTCGGACAAGCTTGGGCAAGAAAGATGTTCACCGAGTTCTCGCATGACTTTGGTGATGTCATCAAGGGAGATCGGCCAGTCTACCAGTTCGAAATCCAAAACGTTTTTCAAGAAGACATTCACATCGCGGGCGTGTATTCCAGTTGTGGCTGTACAACGGTTTCCGTGGAAAAAAATTTACTCAAGACGTGGGAAAAAACAAAGCTAAACTGCCGGTTCAACAGCCCGACATTCGACGGAAATAAAACAGCGACGGTCACCGTTCGCTTTAATCGCCCCTACGTTGGCGAAGTCCAACTGAACATCCGCGGCAGAATTGTGAACCGCTCCGGATTGAATATCACTCCGAAGTCGATCGATTTTGGAGTCGTATCAAAATCTAAATCACCCTCACGTACCGTGGAACTCACTTCATTTGGCAATCCGAACTTCCGAGTGCTTGATGTCAAAAGCACATTCTCGCACATCAAGGTTCAGCTCCGCCAAAAATCTCGTCAAAACAATCGCGTCCAGTATGAGATGACGACCAGCCTGAAAGATTCGGTTCCGGTAGGATTTGCTGAAGGCCAGCTGTTTGTGGTCGTCCAAGAAGGCAATCAAACACGCCAAGTGCCGATTGACTTCTCCGGGAAAGTGATTTCTCCCGGGCTACGAATCAGTCCAGAGATCCTGACGCTCAACGGAGTCGAACCTGGCCAGGAAGTACGCAAGAAGGTAATCTTGAAAGGGACCGAGCCATTCCGTATCGTCGACGTCACGTGTCGCAGCAAGGCTTTCCGAGTACGCGCAGGAAAAGACGCAAAGAAGGTGCACGTCATCGAGGTCATCTACAAGGGCGAGCCCAAAGCCGGCCAACACGAGTGTGAACTCAGTTTCTACACGGATATGACAGGCGACGATCCCAATATGCTGCGAGCCCTCGTCGAAATCGTTGAGCCCGCCGATGCCGAGAGCGAAAACGTTTCGCTGTAGTCGCGATGGCCCGTCCGACTGCAAACCTTACGACGATCTTTGTCTATGGCACCCTGATGCGCGGGGAATGCCGGCACTCAGTTCTCCGCGGCCAGCAATTCGTCTCGGTAGCCAGCACGGAGCCTCGATATCGTCTGTTAATGGTCGACGACTATCCCGGACTGGTCGATGCGCCTGACGGTAAGGGTGTTTCGATCGTCGGTGAACTTTGGCAAGTTGACCAGCAGCATCTTCAGCGTTTGGACGCCGTCGAGTGCGTCGATGACGGCCTATATGAACGCCAAAAAGTCCAACTGTTAGAACCATCTGGCTCGGCCGACGCATGGTTCTATCTGCAAAACACGACCATGCTGGAAGATCTTGGTAACGACTGGCGATCGCGATAACCGGTACTCCACGGCCCTTCCTGCCGGTATCCCAACCGACGGATTGACGGTACGATGGGTCGCTGAGAATATTTTGCCTCAAAAACACTAACCTTTATTCGCCGGAAATCTTCTGGCACGGAGACCCATCATGGCGAACGCTGAAGCTCGACACATTCTTGTAGAAACTGAAGAAGCCTGTAACGATCTGAAAGAGAGGATCGAATCAGGAGCCGACTTTGCAGAGATTGCAAAGGAATTTTCGGCCTGCCCGTCCGGTGCTTCCGGGGGATCCTTGGGGGCGTTTGGGCCAGGCCAGATGGTCAAGGAGTTTGACGAGGTCGTCTTTTCGGCCGAATTGGGGGCCGTCCACGGACCGGTGCAGACTCAGTTTGGCTATCACCTGATTGAGATCACCAAACGGACTGAGTGATCCGCTCCGCCCAAGAATAGCTCCCACCCGGAGCTTTTTCTGTTCCGTTTTTGTAACCATCCGGCGATAGCCATGGTTCAGGGAAACGCACATCTGCTGGCTCCCGCTCGACCTTCTCCTACTGTCCGCGCAGACGGCTGCGCGGTAGTACAACGCTGACTTAAACGCCCTCCCCCCCCATTAGTGGCCTATCCGAATTGCGTCAATCGAGCGCACATCTCTCAAATTCGGACTGACGCGTGTAACCGGACTATGTTTCGCGCTGTCTTGTTATTTGCGGAACAGTTTGCATCGTGACACATTGCTGTAAACCTATGTTTCATGAAGCAGCGCTAAGTAGGTGTCATGCTGGCACCTCTATTGCTATGTAACTTACCAATTCAATTCGCACACTTCCCCTTAGGCGAACACCCGCCATGTCAGTCCCTTCCAGCAATCCTTCGCGTGAGGACATTAACCTTCGCATTTTGACGATCGATGACAACGCATCGATTCACGAAGACTATAGAAAAGTGCTTCTCCAGCGGGAAGCGAATGCCCAGCTGAATGCCGCCGAGAGCATTCTTTTTGATAATACTCCGGAACCTAACCCAAATCCTCTTCCGGAATATCAGATTGATTCTGCATTTCAGGGAGAGCAGGGATTAGAGCTTGTCAAAAAATCGTTAGCCAATAATACGCCCTACGCAGTCGCATTCGTTGACGTCCGAATGCCACCAGGGTGGGATGGTATCGAAACGGTTCAAAGAATTTGGGAAGTCGCCCCTGACCTTCCCGTGGTGCTTTGCACCGCACATTCCGACTACTCTTGGGACGAAATCCGAACGAAACTGGATCGCACCGATCAACTTCTGATTCTTAAGAAGCCATTTGATCCAATCGAACTCCAACAGGTTGCGGCGGCACAAGTCGCTCGCTCACACCTGCAAATGATCTCGCAGCGGACCATGGATGACCTTGAGGCGATGGTTGAGGTCAGAACTCAAGAAATCGCCATGACACGTGATTTGGTATTTTTCACGCTGGCCCGACTGGCTGAATCGCGCGATCCAGAAACAGGCGAGCACCTCGATCGAATCCAAGGCTACACGCGCATCCTTGGTAATACGCTTTCGGCTAAAAATCTGGATGGCTATCAACTCGATCGCCGCACGATTGAAACGATCGTCCGTTCCAGTCTATTGCACGATATCGGGAAAGTCGGTATTCCAGATGCCGTTTTGCTCAAGCCCGGCAGGCTTACGCCTGACGAGTTTGAAATCATGAAGAAGCACACCGAAATTGGGGCAGAAGCCCTCGAAGACGCAAGCAACAAATCCGAGTGCTGTGAATTCCTCCAAACCGCCGCAGAAATCGCACGCTATCATCACGAACGATTCGATGGAACTGGCTACCCCGAAGGATTGTCAGGCAATTCAATCCCTCTATCGGCACGCATTGTGGCCGTCGCTGATGTTTTCGACGCGTTGACATCTGAACGAGTGTACAAGAAAGCGATGCCGCCAAAGGACGCTCGGGCTTTGATCGAATCCGAATCTGGGATTCATTTCGACCCCGTAATTGTTTCCGCCTTCAGCGAATCTTGGGATCAGTTCATGGAATTGGCAATCCAAAGTCACGGCAAGGCGTGGCAGGAGTGCCCAGAAACAGAGTCGGAAACCGTTGTTTCGGCCAGTCCAGACACCGCTGCAGACTCTGGCCCAGTAACATTCGTTGGCGCGCCAAACTCAACTGGCGTTTGACGAAAAATCTCTTCGCTGATCAGAAAACCATGTTTCACTACGAACAATTCCTGCGCCAGCTGATGAGCCAGTCGGCAGACTGCATCTTTTTTACAGATCAAGATGCTCGCTTGACAATGGTCAGCCCTCCCGCCAGACAATATTTCATTGACAGCCCATGCTGGCTGGAAGGCACACCCGTTCGTAGATGCATCTCGGACACCGGCCTGTTGCAAGCGTATGAAGATGCGGATGCTGCGTTGAGCCAAGGACAGGCATCCTTCCATACGCTAAACCCATGGGGAGAAAACGAAGAACAGTTCGCACTTCACTTTCAAGGCGAAACAGTTGCTGAAGATGACGGAACCTTTCTCGGCTGCATCTTCACGTTCTCAATCGAAAAGTCTTCGCAGCAGTTGGAATTCGAAGCCACCATGCTGAACAACCTGATGCGAAACAGTGAGGACTTGATCTATTTCAAAGATCTGGACTCCAACTTCACCTGTGTCAGTGACTCGATGGTCAAGCGAATCGGCGCTAAATCCGTGGTAGAAGTCCTAGGAAAAAGTGATTTTGATTTTTGGGATCGCGCTTGTGCCGAGGGCTTCTTCAACGACGAACAAGAAATCATTCGTACCCGAAAGCCTGCGATTGGAAAAGCCGAACTGGTGGCTCGCTCTGATGGCACATTCATGTGGGGGTTGAGCTCCAAGATGCCGCTGATCGACGAAAACAACAATGTCGTCGGGATTTTCGGAATTAGCAAAGACATTACCAGCCAAAAAGAAACAGAGCAGGAGCTTGAGGCCACCCACAAGCAACTACTCGACGCTTCTCGTCAGGCAGGGATGGCGGAAATTGCCACGAACGTGATCCACAATGTGGGCAATGTTCTCAACAGCATCAACGTGTCAATTTCGGAAGCGACTGAAACGGCTCGAGGCTTGAAAATCGACAACCTGAAGAAGATCGCCGACATGCTTCAGAACAACGCCGACAATCCAAAATTCTTGAGCGAAGATGAAAAAGGAAAACGGATCCCTGAGTACCTTTCTCTAGTGTCAGAAGAACTTTCAACCAATCGCAGCACGATCAACACCGAACTTGAATCTGCTCAAGAACACCTGCAACACGTCAAGACAATTGTTTCTATGCAGCAGCAGTACGCGACAGGCAGTCGAGTGATCGAGCAAGTCGATCTGGCGAAAGTGCTCAATGATGCCATTAAAATGAGCAGTGGGTCGCTTGAACGACATCGTATTTCGCTGGTTCGAGAATTCGAGCCCGGCATCCAAATCATGCTCGACAAACACCGAGTCATACAGATTCTGGTGAACCTGATCCGAAATGCAAAACACGCGGTCCAAGACTTAGACCCGCGGATGATCAAAGTGGCCGTCAGCCAACCCAACGAAGAAACCGTTACGATTAAAATCATCGACAACGGAATCGGCATCTCTGCTGAGAACATGGTCAACCTGTTTAACCACGGATTTTCGACAAAATCCAAAGGACACGGATTTGGTCTGCACAGTAGTGCCAATTCAGCGAAAGATTTGGGTGGCTCACTGAACGCTCACAGCGATGGTCCCGGCAAGGGAGCAACGTTTACGCTAACGCTTCCTATCGAGACCGTTAAAAGCAACGCCAATCCGGCCGCCCCGATTCTGCATGCGGATGCCGAAACGAAGATGGGACTTCTGCCAGCGTTTAACAATCAACCCCTGTGCTAATCAGCTGACTGGACGATCATGCCCCGTTCCAACCAATTCTTGTGTCGGCTGATGAACCAGTCAGCGAATTGCGTCTTTTTCACCGACAAAGATGCTCGCCTGACCATGGTTAGCCCTCCCGCCCGGCAGTATTTCACAGCAACCGATAACCCTGACTCGCTGGAAGGCAAATCGGTCAGAGAGTGCATCTCCAACGCCAGTTTACTGAATGCGTTTGAAAACGCGGATGCTGCATTGAGTCAGGGACAAATCTCGTTCGATGAAGTCACTCATTGGGATGGGAACGAAAATCTGCTCGCACTTCGGTTTCAGGGCACCAAGGTTGTCGAAGACGACGGAACTTTCCTTGGCTGCATCTACACCTTCGCGTTGGAAAAGTCTTCGCAGCAATCGGAATTTGACGCCACCATGCTGAACAACCTGATGCGAAACAGTGAGGACTTGATCTATTTCAAAGATCTGGACTCCAAGTTCACCCGAGTCAGTGACTCAATGGTCGAACAGCTTGGGGCTGAATCCGTTGAGGACATCATAGGAAAAACCGACTTTGATTTCTGGGAACCCGAATGTGCTGAGGGGTTCTACAATGATGAACAAGAGGTCATCCGAACCAAGAGCCCTGTGGTCAGCAAGCCTGAAAAAACGAACCGTGAAGGCCGAAGAACAGCATGGGTCCTGACCTCTAAGATGCCGTTGATTGACGAAAACAACAACGTGGTCGGAACCTACGGGATCAGCAAAGACATCTCCAGCCAGAAAGTAGCAGAGCAAGAGCTTGAGGTCACCCACAAGCAACTACTCGACGCTTCTCGTCAGGCAGGCATGGCGGAAATCGCCACGAACGTGATCCACAACGTGGGCAACGTACTCAACAGCATCAACGTGTCAATTTCGCAAACAATGGAAATTGCCCAAACTTTGAAAATCGAAAACCTGAAGAAGATCGCAGACATGCTTCAGGAAAACGCCCACAACCCAAAATTCCTGACCGAAGATGAAAAAGGAAAACGGATCCCTGAGTACCTTTCTCTAGTCTCAGAAGAACTCTCAACCAATCGCAGCACGATCAACGCTGAGCTTGAATCGACTCAAGGTCACCTGCAACACGTCAAAACAATTGTTTCCATGCAGCAAGAATATGCGACGGGCAGTCAAGTGATCGAGGAAGTCGATCTGGCGGAAGTTCTCGATGATGCCATCAAGATGAGCAGCGGGTCGCTTGAACGACATCGTATTTCGTTGGTTCGCGAATTCGTGCCCGGCATCCAGATCATGCTCGACAAACACCGAGTCATGCAGATTCTGGTCAACCTGATCCGAAACGCGAAACACGCAGTCCAAGACATGGACATAGATTCGCGGATGATCAAAGTTGTCGTCAATCAACCTGACAAAGAAACGGTCGCGATTGACATCATCGACAACGGAATCGGTATCTCTGCTGACAACATGGTCAACCTGTTTAACTATGGATTTTCGACCAAATCAAACGGGCACGGATTTGGCCTGCACAGTGGCGCCAATTCAGCGAACGAGCTAGGTGGCTCACTGACAGTTCACAGCGATGGCCTTGGCAAAGGAGCCACGTTTACGCTGACACTTCCCAACGAGACCGCTAAAAACGATGCCGCCGCAGCAACCCCGATTCTACATGCTGATATCGAAACGAACACGCCCGGCGGCACTTCCGCACCCGCCTGAATCGACCTCGCTGTCAAGGCTCAGGCCAAGTTTATCAAAACCACCACGACGGCCAACACCTGCGAACAGCAACGACTCGTGGGTCGACTAGAGATTCGACTCAATCTAGCTTGAAGCAGAGTTTCATGCGTATCGGCGAACGGGTTTGATTCAAGTTAAAGCACGGCTGATGGCTTCGCGTGTGTGTGTTTGTTATCCGCATTGCCTTTGCATCGTAAGATCGTGCAGCACAGCAAAGCTCTCACTCGTGCACCAATCGGCAACAGTTTCGTTGGTGATGACAAATCCCAAACGGGTGAACACGTCTGCGTTGCCAGTTTCACGGATCGTGTTCAAAATCATCGTACTGCAGCCGTCCGTGACAGCCAAACGTTCCGCATGAGCAATCAACAAACGTGCGACCCCTCGCCGTCTGTGGTTTGGATGAACAGCCAGTGTTGAAAGCCTCAGGTGGGATCGTTCCGGAATCGCGGTTATTGAGCCAACCAAGCTGTCGCGGTGCAGTGCAACGATCTTAACCACACCATGCTCGTTGGCATGTGAGTCCGGTTTCGCGCCCTGTTTGGGTCTGTAAACATGCCTTACGCTCGCAAATGCCATTTCCTGCAGTGAGGCAATGCCGCGAGAGTCGCTTGGTGAGGAAACCCTAGTTTCGGTCATGTGTTCTCAAATGCGGATAGCGGCAGGGTTCACCGGCC
>CAZLYM010000095.1:3134-14374 GCA_964563475.1 uncultured Pirellulaceae bacterium | reverse complement strand
GTGTGATGATCGCTATCTCACCATCACACGGAGTGTGATGACTACATTTTCAAATTCGACAGTCCGCTAGCCACGGACAGAGACAAGGCGATCAGGCTTCGTTTATTATGTGGGCTCGTTTGCTTAAAGCTCAGTTCTTGTTTTTCAAGAGCCATTGAGTCCAGGCTTCAAGGTCTTCCCCGAATTCTTCGCCAGTGACTTGCTTTAGTTGTTCGGCAACCAAAGCTTTTTGTTTGTCGTCGGCGACCTCAAGGAGTTTGACCAAGTACGGCGTTGACTCCAGCAGATTCTGGTCGTCCATAAACTGCTCGATTTCGCTCTTGTCGTTGCTTCCAATGATTTCTTTCAGGCGTGTGCGTCCCTCTGGCGAGAGCGACGAATCACTCGCGTATTTGGCAATTTGATCGCTCCACTGTTGGTAACCGTTTGCTAACTCCTCACTGGCCGTTTTTCTAGTTTTAAAGCTGTCCGAGTCAAGGTCTTTTACAAGTTGCTTGACTTTCTCATCTTCGTTGGCATGCATTCGTTCAAGGCGTGCGATCACAGCGGAAAGAAGTCGCGGATCCATTTTGTCCAATGGCATTTTGACGCCCAATCGGTCAAGCAAGGGAAACAGCAATTGTTTCGTGGGTGCTGGATTCTTTTGAATGAAATCCGCAAACGTGTCGCCGGTATAGACTTTCACTTGATCCTTATTGACCCAGATCAATTGCGTTGCCCCTTTTTGGGTTTGCAGGAACCTTAGAAAAAACTGATCGTAGGCGAACGTGAATTGAACTTTGCCATCGCCAGTATCTCGCAATTCAAAACTTCGTTCCGATGACCCGTTTTCTTCAAATGCGAATCGTACGTCGTCGTTTGCAAGCATCGCAATTCCAGACAAATCGCTGGTCGAAAAAGACAATCGTCTACGTTCTCCTGAGCCACTACTGCCGGACGACATTCCTCCAAACTGGGACGGGATCGCAAAAAACGCTTTTTCAACACCGGATCGCTGTTGGTGAAATCTCATTACCTCGAAACGTCCGTGGGCATTCATTTGCTTTGCCATTTTTTTGGCTTGGGCTTCCGGCACACCTTGTTCGATCAATGCCTCAACCGCTTCTTTCAGTTCTTGGTCTTTGTCGTTTCCGTCGGCCTTCTTTTTTTTCTTTTTGTCCCAGTCACGTTTTAACGCGATGCCATCGCCTTTCCATTCCAGCTCCAACAAGCGTTTCATCTTGTCCGCAACTTTTTCAAGTGTGCCATCGCCAAAGTCGGGGCTCCCTGTTTTCTCTTGAGCCGTTGCTTTATCACAGCTGAATAATGCAAGGCATAGGCAAGATGCAAACAGCAGCACTCTGTTGGCTTTTGACATGATCGATCCTTTTCAAGTTTTGGGGCATCGCGGAACGCATGGAATTTGTTGGAAGCGGCCGGCCTTCAAAGGCTCGATAGAGTTGTAGCGAACCAATGCAAAGTAATTGACGATTTACAGAGTGGTTCTTTCACCAATTCTAATGAATATTGGCACAAGGCAACTGGATACCCACGAAGTTAAGCAAGAAAAAGGTGCCGAACGAAAAAAGGTGTCGTAGCCCCTAGACCTAGTTGCACTCCTAAGGCCCGTGCCATTGGTGCCGTGGAGTCTAAATCCGGTCGCTGCAATTGTTACGGCGAAAGCAATGGACTGTTAGGAAACAGCTTGCGGAACTTTTTGATTTGAAGATCGATTTGCTTGGCGTCCGAAGCTGCACCCTGATGTGCTTCGATCAGACGAAAATGAACGTACTCCCGAAACAACATGGGATAACCGGACGTGTCGATCTTTTCTAACTGAGCCAATGCCGAACTGGCAAACTCGGCCGCGGTTGTCTGTTTAAACCTTTTCAGTTTTTCTGTCGCATCGTGGTAGCGGGCGTAGTTTGTGAGAAGGGATTCTCCGTAATCTTTGATTAAGCCTTCCCGTTTTGATTTATCGAACATCATGTGAGAAAAACTATTAACTTGGCCCAGTCCATCGACGCTACCACTCTTGCCGATCAGGAATCCAGCCGCGTCCTGGTCGATCTTCTGTTTCGAGTTCACGATTCGAATCGTTCCTAGATTTTTCTTCAAACGACACGGCGTTGCTTTCTTGGTGATCAGCTTCGATGCGGTTGCATCACGCTGAACACTTTGCCCGCTGCTTTCATATCGAACCGTGACCTGATAGTCTCCCGGCTCCTTAACGTAGTATTCGTCGAGCAAGCTAATCGCCCTCACAAGACGATGGCCTGGGGCAATGGTTACTGTCTCCGGTCCAGCGTAATCGATTTCTGCGTGAAAGATTCGAGGCACCTCCTCTCCTTTAGAGTTCCGAACTTCGAGCAGAAATTTGTGCTCGGTTTCGCGACCGTAGTAAATTCCATTGAAAACCTTTACCGGGTCGGGTGTGATGTTGATCATCGAGCAACGAATCCAAACAGGCTCTCCCAAGACATACTGCCGGTTCTCAAACTCAACATCCAGAATCAGGCTTTGGTTTGGCGTCGGAGCAATGGAATAGCGTCCACCAATGTACTGAGCGACCAGAGGCTGTTGGCTTGGCAGCAGCGAACTCGACAAAACAAGAAGCATGAAACTAGTGCGTTGATTTAAGGCTTCGAACATAAGCCGCTCCTTGAGTATTGAGACGATTGTTTCTGGACGCCAATCGTCTTATGTTAACCTTTCCTCATGGGGAAACAAGAAATTTCGCAGCGGAAGCAGCGACCCAATTGCTGTACAATGTGTGCAGTTGAAAGAAGGTTTTCATGAAGACGATACGACTAGTAAGCGTTTGTATTTCGGTTTGTTTGGTGGCTGCATCAGCGTTTGGCCAAGCGGCCAACAGTGTCACCAACCAGCAGTCGTACACTCAGACGAACGGCATCGCGTATTCCAATGTTGATGACCACGAACTGTTACTGGATGCGTATGTTCCAAATGCGGGCGGAAAATATCCAGCTGTATTGGTGATTCACGGCGGTGCTTGGCGGTTTGGCAATCGCAAGGGATTGAGTGGCTACGCTCGCTTGCTAGTCGAAAAAGGATTTAGTTGTTTCGCAATTGATTATCGTTTGGCTCCCAAGCACAAGTTTCCTGCCCAAATCGAGGATTGCCGGGCGGCCGTCAAATGGATCAGGAAAAACGCGAACAAGTACAAAGTGGATGCTTCGAAATTGGGAGTCATCGGATATTCGGCCGGAGGACATTTGGCGACCTTGCTAGGCACCACTGGCGAGGAGCCGAACGAACAGAATGGGAATTTCGATATGCGTATTCAAGCAGTGGTGGCCGGCGGCGCACCGACAGATTTTCGCTGGATGCCAGACAGGGGGAAGTGGGCTGAGTATTGGATGGGTGGCGACCTCGATTCAGTTCCCGAAAAATTTCGTTTGGCATCATCAACCGCTTTTGTCGACGCGAAAGACCCACCAACATTTTTCTTTCACGGGACAAAGGATACTCTGGTGCCGCCGGTTTGGGCGGGGGTATGTCATATTGCGCTAAAAAAAGCCGGTGTAAAATCGGAGATGCATCGAGTGCGTGGCGCTGACCACGTTCAAGCTGCCAAAGATGAAGACGCTTTGAAAAAAGCGTTTGAATTTCTAGTGACGGAGCTGCAGGGAAAGCATGAACCGGAACGCAAGGTCGAATCAAAACTTGGAAATTGAATCAATTTTCGGGACCGGACCGGAACGAGATTGACTCGTTCATGGAGCACTTGTAGAGATTTGGTAGTCCACGGTTGGCCTCAATGCGAATGCAGGCAGCAATGTTCTTGGGCGATTTTGGTGGAGAGGCAAACGTGCTGTACCTCGTTTGCAGGTTGCGACGAAAGACGACGAGGCACCCAAGGAGCCTTTGATGATGAAGGACAGACGTACCTGATAATTCTGCTAAGTTGGCGAGGTGACTATCGCAGTGGCACGGTGTAGGGTTGATCTTGGACGATCAGGTACCACCCAAGTTTCAACCAGCCGTATTCACGCGATCGCACCAGAATGGGAGCCGTGACCGCGATCTGGGCGTTGCTGGATTCAGGCTTAATCGGATCAACGTATTCGTCCAGCAACGTGGGTTTGGTTGCCTCGTTATCGATCGTGTTCAGTTGAGCGAGAATGGCATCGTTGACCGCGGCATTCGGATTCTGTTCACTCGAATTTTGAGCTTCCAGAACCTCCTCTGCCCTGCCCTGTTCTGCCTTCAGTTTCGGATGATGAATCAGCCAACCTGAATGCTGGCCACGCGTTTCGACCATGGTGATGATTCGGCTGTGCCCCGAAGAGCCTAGTTGTTCAACCGCATCAAACCGTCCGGCTCGCATGGTCAAGCCAATCACACCAACGATATTCTCGTTCGTGTCGCGAACCGGAGTGGAAATACTGCACAGCTTCCATCCCTTTCCCTTGCCGATGAACATTGGCGTGATGTTGGTGCGAGCAATTGGTGCCGGGTGGCTTTCCTCGGGCAGATCCGGGGCCAGTGAAGTTTCGCCACCGTGGAAGTAGGGCCGCATCCACAACGGTCGGTTGGCCAAAATCGTAGAGTCGAAATCACTCGATCGAGCCAGCAACGTTCCGTTACGATCGAGCACGAACCATGAAATTGCTTGCATGTTTTCCGCATCGCTGCAACGAGCGTTTACCAACAGGGATTCCAGTTGAGTCTGCCGAGTTTCTGGAGCGGCTGCGCTTCTTTCGCTGAGCAAACTAATCAGTTCCTCGGACTTGGCCAGTTCCTCGATCGCTCCAACGCTTGCCTCCATGGTCAGGCGAACGGACTTCGCAGCGACTCGGCAAGTCATGTTCATGCCGTCCAGCTGATTTGCCTGAGCCATCTGCAGGGCATGGATCGCGTTGCCTTGAAGCTCGATTTTCTGCTTGGTCAAACGCATGACTACACCTGAAGCAATCATCAGACTGGCACTTAACAGTAGCAGGCCCGTCGTCAGGCCAGCGATCAAGCCCAAGTGACGGCGGCACCAGTTCCAAATTCGCTCTCGACGACTGTAGGTATGAGCCAGCACGCGATTTTCCGCCAGCCAGCTTTCCAGATCATTCGCAAGCTCAGTTGCTGTCTCGTAGCGATCGTGCGGAGCGAGCGACATGGCTTTCAGGCAAATCGACTGGAGCGACCGTGATAGCGAGGGAGCGTGAGTTTGGGGCGGTTCAAATTCTCCCGCCATGATTTTTGAGCGAATTTCCATCGGGGTGGAGCCATCAAACGCAAGCTCACCGGTGAGCAACTTGTAAAGCGTGACTCCCAGCGAGTAAATATCCGACGCCGGGGAGATCGTGCGCTGTCCCGACGCTTGTTCTGGGCTCATGTAGACCGGCGTGCCTTCGCCCATATCCGGTTTTAATTCGCGTTCGAGAATTGGACGCAGCGTCGTTTCATCGGTGACGCGGAACTTGGGATCGCGCCCAATTGGCAGCGCGAGTCCCCAGTCGACTACCAGCGTTTCGCCATACTTACCCAGCATGATGTTTTGTGGCTTAATGTCGCGATGAACAATGCCTCGTGTATGGGCGTACGCGATCGTTCGGCAAACGGATATAAGATTCCCCAGCATTTGCCGCATTCGCAACCGCTGCTCGCCGAGCCCGAGTTCCGATTTCGATTCATGAAACCGTTTGAGCTGGCTGTCTAGGGACTCGCCTCGAATAAACCGCATCGAGTAAAACGGTTGGCCGGCATCGGTTTGACCTAACGCATACACCGGGACGACGCCAGGATGGTCGAGCCGCCCGGTTATCTCGGCTTCTTGCAGGAATCGCTGGTTCAGGTCCTGGTTGTGGGCATGACGAGGTTGAATGAATTTGATTGCGACGTTGCGATTGAGTTTTTCATCAACACCTCGGTAGACCACGCCTAGGCCACCGCGGTCATGCTGGACCAGATCGATCAGGTTCGAGTCATATTCTAAAGACTGAGGCATCGACTTGGCGACGCGTCGCGAATTGGACTGGTGCGTATCTTCCAGAGAGGTCTTCGATTTGCTTCCGACGACGCATTGTTCGAATGCTTCCAAGGCAGCGACTTTCTTTTTCATTGAGGTTAGCAATGCCGGATGATCGCGGCAGAGTTCCTCAAGCGAAATCGGCTCTCCGTTTTCTCTCGCTTCTTCCCAGCGGTCGAGCAGATCGTTCAGTTGGGAATCGTTATTCATGAGAGTCTTGAATTTGAATTCGGTAATTTATCGTTGGCGAATTCTTAGCAGTAACGCACTCGAGCGTCGTTGTTGCAACAATAAGCGACAAGTTTGAAAGTCCCCCGCACAACATTACATGGAACCCGGTAGCTCACCATCAAACTTTTCGTAGAGGGCCAATTTGGCGTCTCGCCAGTAGCGTTTGATGGTGCGAACGCTGACTCCCATCAGTTCGGCTGCCTGTGCTTGCTCTAGTTCGTGGTAAAACAATAGCTCGGTTACTTCTCGTAGATCGTCAGGCAACTCTTCGATCGCTTGGTGGAATTCACTCCACTGGTTCAAGTGACTCGGTCCACTGGTCTGGTCGGCGGCATCGTAGGCCGCGTGAGGCAGTGGGGTGTCGGGGGAACTGCCAGCGATTTGTGTCGAGTGGTTGCCACCCATCCCTTGGGGGCCGCTGTAATGTCGCGTCAAATCGACTAGCTCACGGCGGATCTGTAAAGCAGCTAGGCGGAAGAAGTGACGCGTGTCGTTCGGGGTGACCTTTTCCAGCGAATCGTACAGCCGCATCGTGGCTCGTTGGAACACGTCGTCTGTTTGTTCCCAGCGCTGAACTTTGCCAAAACTACGTTTGATCTTTCGGGTCAGGTTCATCAACCGATCGCAAGCACAGTTGATCAGCTCCGCTCGCGCCGAATCGTCCCCCCGTTGCAGGCGGGCGATCAACGCCTTGACCTGATCCACTTGCGATTGTTCGCTCATAAACGGACTCGATTCTTTCCGGCACATTCCAGCCTGAATCATGAAAGGCAGCCAGCCGCTGCAATTGAGCAGTTTAGTGGATGGAAGTTGTCCTTGTCAAAAGTACCCGAATCAAATTCCGCGCATAAAAAAACCGCAATGCTTCGAAAAACAATGCGGCAAAAGTTACTCCAACCGTACGCGCAGCGATGGGAGTCGCTGGGAGAAAAACGGAGATCGGACGTGCTAAGCACAAGCCACTAAATGATCCCGGTTAACCCTAAAATTGGTCCCTCAGCCGTGAGTGGCGGGAGTAACATTACGGTGTGCAGTTGCCGGTTGCTCGGATGTGCGAGCGAGGATCGGCAACCACGATGTTTCGTGTTTCAATCAACTGGGCGAACAGTAGCTGAATCGGCTACGTCACGGAAGTTCAATCGACGCTTTTATTTTACCTCTTAAATGAGCCACGCAACCGACAAAACTCTTTAACAAAAAAACTTTGCCCCGTTTCTGGTTGCGGCGTTGT
The DNA here is from genome assembly GCA_964563475.1 of uncultured Pirellulaceae bacterium. Classification (GTDB taxonomy): domain Bacteria; phylum Planctomycetota; class Planctomycetia; order Pirellulales; family Pirellulaceae; genus Mariniblastus. The sequence goes on along the minus strand of CAZLYM010000095.1, from coordinate 6,947 downwards.
TTCTGGTTGCGGCGTTTTAAGGATTTTTCTTGGCAGAAAAAAATTATCGAGAAGGTTTGATTTGCAAAATGACACTTTCCCAGTCAGTTCCTGGGGTCGGATATTGAGCAACGACTCGCAGATCCAGCTTTTTCAGCATCCCTTTTTCTGCCGCCGCATTTTTTTCGTCGATCCAGCGTGGCCCCTTGACTGCCAGCAAGCGCCCGATGGACGGCCAGACATCTTCAAACCACGTGCAAAACTTGGTTAGCGGGCCAACGGCTCTGGCGGTCGTGTAGTCGTAGCGAAAATCCTGCAGTAAATCTTCGGCCCGGCAATGATAGATCTCCATCTCTAGCCCGACCGCGTCAGCAATGACTCCCAAGGCTTGAGCTTTTTTTCCGATTGATTCCGCTAGTGCGACTTTCAGGTCCGGTCGTAAAATCTGAAGCAACATCCCGGGCACGCCGCCGCCTGACCCGACATCCAGCACTTGCTTGCCTTCCGGGATCAGCTTGGAAAGTTCCAGCGTGTCGATCAGATCTCGCGTGACGAACAACTCGTAGGATGTGTGCCGCGTCAGGTTCATCGTCTGATTGATCTCCCACAACGCTTGGCAGTAGTGCTTCAAGCTCGCATACGCTTCCTCCGGAATCTCGATCTGAAACTGTTCAAGTGTTGCTTTCAAATTTGCCAATGGAATGCCGTTACTTTTGCTGATAATTACTCGGACCAATCGGATGCAGTATAATCCGTGTGTTGTGGTTAGGGCGAGCCGTGATGTTCGCGTTTAAGCGGTAACCTGATATTTTCAGCGTGACTTAACCCGTGAATTCGAATTGGGAAACAGATTGAAAATGGACAATTCCAGCACGCCATTTGAGGAGGTCCGGCACCAAGCGGCCCAGGAGCTGGCACGGCTAGGCGCAGCGGGGCGTTTTCAGCTTGTCGCGGCCGAGAGTTGCACGGGGGGATTGGTCGCTGCCTCGTTGACGGCCATTCCGGGGGCGTCCCAATGGTTCTGTGGATCTTCGGTCGTCTATCAGGCGTCGTCAAAGTTCGCATGGCTGGATATTTCTAAAAAATTAGTCGACATGCATTCGGCTGAGTCCGCTGAGGTCACTACGGCGATGTCCCGTGCGATTCTGGATCTGACGTCTCATGCCAATCTGTCTTTGGCGACGACGGGGCATCTTGAGCCGGATTCACAGCGAGCGAACCCATCGCCTTATGTATTTGTGAGCATTTCCAAGCGTTCGGGTGACATGATTGAGTCCAATGCGGCGACTGAGATGCCGCTGTCGGGAGTATCGCGCCCAGAACGACAACAGGAAGCGGCGGCCATTGCGATGCAGAAGTTGTTGGATTTTTTGCAAGCATTAACGTCGCGATAATTTGCATGGGCTCAATCGAGTTTTGACGTGGGCGTTGCCGGACGTCATGTTCTGCGATACGTTCACGTTATGTTATTTTCTTTCAAAACGGGCTAACAAGCGAATTCATTGATGAAACACGTATTGATTCTGTGTACCGGGAATTCTTGTCGATCGCAGATGGCGGAGGCGATCTGGCGAGACATAGGTGATGGCCAGTGGCGAGCCAGTTCTGCCGGTTCACGCCCGACTGGAAAAGTTCACCCATTGGCATTCAAAGCGATCGAAGAAATCGGTTTGCCGATCGAGGGCTTGGAAAGCAAGCACGTAGACCAATACTTGGCCGAGCCCGTCGATTTGGCGGTGACGGTCTGCGACAACGCGTTGGAGGCTTGTCCAAATCTTCCCCATGCGAAAGAAAAAGTTCATTGGCCATTTGACGATCCGGCCGATGCGACGGGTTCCGATGACGAGGTCATGAAGTGCTTTCGACGAGTCCGTGATGAAATCAGACAAAAGATCCAGGAATATTTAACATGAGCGAATCGCAACGGCATTCGATGGACACGAATACGGCCACCGACTGCGTCAAGCTGATTGACATGGCATTGGCGGAAGACATCGGCGCGGCGAATTTGAACGACGGCCGAGACTGTACAACGGATTCTATTGTTCCGGATGCGGTGACCGGCAGTGCGGCGTTCGTGAGTCGAGCGAGCGGGATCGTATGTGGTGTTGAGGTCGCTAAGTTGGTGATTGATCGGCATGCGCTAAATTTGAAGCTAGATTGCCAATTGAATGATGGCGATTCGGTCGAGCCCGGCGAGGCGATTGCCAAGATCTCTGGGCCCGCCGCAGAAATTCTGGTGCTTGAAAGAACGTGCTTGAATTTCATGTGCCGGCTGTCCGGGATCAGCTCTTTGGCGCGTCAGTATGTTCACGAGATCCAAGGAACCAACGCCTGCGTGCTTGATACTCGCAAGACAACACCGGGCTGGCGGCGGCTGGAAAAATATGCGGTCGCGTGTGGCGGAGGACAGAACCATCGGATGGGTTTGTACGACGCGGTGATGATTAAGGACAATCATCTTGCTTTCCGACGTAGTCAGGCTGAGAACAAGTCGCTGACGATTCCTAACGCGATCGAGATTGTCCGAAGCTGGATCGATGACAACGCCGAGTCGCTCCCAAATGGTTCGCAGACTATTTTACAACTAGAGGTCGATACGCTGGACCAGTTGGAGATCGCGCTGGAAACGTCGGTTGATATCGTGCTGCTGGATAATATGACCAATGACCAACTGGTGTCCGCGGTAGCGTTGCGAAACGACCGAGCGCCGGGGGTCTTGCTGGAGGCATCGGGCGGGGTGAACTTGAGCACGATCGCAGGAATCGCGGCGACCGGCGTCGAACGAATTAGCGTCGGTGCGTTGACTCATTCGGCGACCAATTTTGACATCGGTCTTGATTGGACAATCGATTGATGGGTGGGAGGTTCTAGGTTCCAGATTGCTGAAGTCTGAAGTCTAGATCTCGATGATTCAATTGACAACGCGTTGTTACAACCTAATTTTCAGTACACTTGTTTGTGCTGGGGAGCAACGAGCAAGTTTGCGGCAGGTGCCCGGCTTGATGCCAGCGGCCCCTGCCGTTTTTTTTGTCCATTGTCAGTAGAGCTCCCGAATATCGCAGCTTCGATTCTCGGTGGGCGCATTAAAAAACGATCCACCATGGTCATGGCAGATCGTTTTTAAGGTTTTTCCCTTGTCGTTTAACTGGCTTAGTTTTGAGTCAGTTTCCAACCTTCGGTGCGATCGACGCTGAATACCCAGTCTCCTTCTCCTGCGACCACTCGGTCAACGCCGAAGTCACCGCCTCGGGCAAAGCGAATATGCAATTGCTCGTCGGTTGATATTTCGTAACGTTGGCCAGGTTTCAGTTGAATCTTGTGCTTCTGTATCACGAACCATACAGGAAGCGAGTTCTTTGACGGGTTAATGATACGGACTCGCTTGGCTATTATTGGATCAGCGTCTAGCTTCAGTTCACCATTGACGACGCTGGATTTGTCAGGGGTCCCGGCAGCTAAAGCTTTTGTGCTGCTGCCTTTAGCCTGTGATTCAGTATTTGCAACGGTTTTGCTAGGCTCAAGTGTTGGCGCGATCACCGTGTTTTGCTTACTATCAAACCCCGGTGGCATAACCGTGTCCGGTTCATTGATTTTTACTGGGGCAGACGCTTTGTTGTCGCTTCGGAGTGCCTGAGAAAGCAGTTCGGAAGGATCTGGGTTCTCAGGAGAGTAGGACTTCTTGGCTGCAGGTTGAGTTGTAGTTGTGGTAGCGACGGTGGCCGATTTGACACGATCTTGATCGCGACGAGGTGGTGTGGTGGCTGCAACACGGGCTTCTTCAGCTTGCTTTTGCTGAGCCACTCGCTGACGCTCTGCTGCTTGACGCTCTGC
>CAZLYM010000095.1:0-3034 GCA_964563475.1 uncultured Pirellulaceae bacterium | reverse complement strand
TCTGCCAATTTCCGTTCTGCCAATTTCTGTTCTGCTGCTCGCCGTTCCGCAGCTTTCTGCTGAGCCATTTGGCGATCAACAGCTTTCTGACGAGCCGCTTTTTTTTCTGCTAATTCTTGACGAGCCGTGTTCGCATCTACCTTTTTCGTGCTCGTGTCGGTTTTTTTTGCGCCACCGCCGGCAAGCACTCTCGGAGAACGTTTCTCCTGTCGTGTGCTTGTCTGTGGAGAAGTTCGTGAGCTGTTTCCAGATGAGCGAACCAGCTTTGCGACACCGCTTCTACTACCATAGCGAGACGAATCAGCTGACGCTCGAGAGCTTGTCTGGCTTGGGGTAGCGACTGCTTGTGCAGTTTTTTCTTGCTTATTTCCTGAGCTGAATAGAAGAAAGCTGAGCACACAGACGCCCAGTAGGCAGGCGACGACGAATGGGACGGGTAGCTTACGAAGAGTTGACGTTTTCACGATAGGTCTCACTTGATAAGTCTTGATTCTGAACGAGCGGGAAATTCAACACGGTGTTTACCGTGTCCGACCGATTTTGTCCTCGAGTGGACAAGGATCGCACTGAAATCGATCGTGACGTTCTTGAGTAACCATAGGTTGCCCAACCGCCGTTGCTCAGTTTTTTCTGCATTCGTTAAAAAAACTTACGTTGGGCTGCTACAGGCGACTGCTCAAATTTGTGGCGAATTGTTCTTGTCTGCATAACCGGATTATTCGCTACAAGTTAGGTCCAAGGGATGAGCTTTCACGCTCAAAGATCGTGTTGATGGAGCGAGTGTGATTGGTGGGGCCTACAGTTCTCAGGCCAGCGACTGGATTGATCGCTCGGCACCCTTCTCGCAGGATTCCGCAGATGTTGCAGACCCCAATTGAATACCGTCAAACGCGACTGGACAACGGTATTTGTGTCGTTTCAGAATCCGTGCCGTCCACTTACAGCGTTGGCGTCACAGTCCTTGTGGACGCTAGTCCCAGCGATGAAGCCAGTGACAAGTCGGGATTGGCTCATTATTGCGAACACGCGTTGTTTCTAGGGACTCCGTTGCGAGACCAAATTTCGCTGACACGTTTGATCGATTCTGCCGGTGGTCAACTGGGGGCCTTCACCGCTCCCGATTACACCTGTTTCTACGCTCACGTACTACAAGACTACACGAGCTACGCGGTCGATCTGCTGGGTGACATCTTGGTGTCCAGCAATTACCCGCAGGAGTTACTGGACCGTGAGAAAGAAGTGATCGTGCAGGAGATTCGTGGTGGCGATGATCAGCCGCACAGTTTTCTGACTCAACAGATCAAGCAAACGCTGTGGCCCGATCAGCGGATTAGTCGCCCGGTCACTGGAACGGTGGAGAGTGTTCGCGGCCTTGGCCGATCCGATGTCGTGTCGTTCGTTTCACGCCACTACACCCCAGATCGAATCACGGTAGCGGCGGCTGGCGCGATTGACCATGAAAGCTTTGCTGAACAAGTTCAAGACGCCTTCTGGACATTGCGAGGGCATGGCCCAGAGCGTTCCAAAGAGACGATTCAACCAGTGGGGGGTGTGTCCGTTAGTCCTGCCGGTGGTGAGCAGGCATATTTTTCAATCGCGATTCCGACAACTGCGTTTGTGGACACAGGTAGATATGAATTGCATTTGCTCAACGCTTTACTGGGCGGTGGTTTGAGCTCCCGCTTGCAGGTCAAGCTGCGGGATGAGTCTGGGCTTGTGTATTTCGTGCAAAGCTCTTTGCTGGCGTATCGTGATGCGGGCTGCTTGTTAATCGAAGGAAGTTGTTCGGCAGAAACGTTGCTGCCGGTGTTAGAGCAAGCGTTGTTTGAACTGGCTGGCCTCGCTCTTTGGCAGCACCCGGTCGACGAAGAAGAACTTTGGAAGACCGCGATGCAGCTCAGAGGCCAGACTCAGTTGGCCGCCGACATTGTCAGCAACCGAGTCGCCAGCCTTGCCACTCAGCAATTCCATTTCGGGCATCGTATCGAGGATCAGCGAATTGTACAGGCGATTGATGAAGTTTCGCTTGAGCAGCTTAAGGACCAATGTTTGACGACATTGGCCGCTGGATTCAAGCATTTGTCCATTGCCGTGAAGACTCCCGGTGCGGCGGGGGACGGCAAGGGTTCCGTTTATTCGGATATCAACGAATTGCGCGATTCTTTTGTCGCGATAAGCGAATAGGAATTTGCGTGAAGGCATTTATTTTCGTGCATGGTCTAGTTCGCAACCTAGGTTTCGAAAGTCACAGGCTGTAAGTCTGTCCATTTTAAGCCGTTGCACCAATTTAATAACGCATCCCTAGTTTGAGGAAAATGACCCATGGCTGTTCCAGAAAATGTAAAGAAGAACTGGATCGAGATTCAGAAAAAGTTTGATCACCCAGTCAACGCGATTGGTGTGAAAATCAATCCCAAAGATACCAAGACGCTATCCGTTTGGAAAGAAGAAGGTATCGATCAGTATCAACAGAAGTAGTTTTCGATTTGGTTTAATTGCGAACATCGCGTTCCAGTGAACCAGACGTAACTCGATTTGCAATTAACCCCACAAGTATTCAGAGTTTAGAGATGACCCCAGAAAATCTTCATGCCTGTACAGCCGATGCAGCGGCTGCCATTATGGCTGGCAATCGCCTCATTGGTCGTTTAAACGTCGAGAGTGCGATCGGTAGCGATAGCGAGACGATTGACACGTGGTTGATGTACGCGTGGACCGCTGATGCTCCAGCTGGAGCTCAGTTGGCGATCGAGCGGGCGATCCAAATGGATCCCGAAAATCCGCTGGCGGTCGCTGGTAAGACGTGGATCGATGGAGTACAGGCTCTTGCCGAACGCCAAGTACGAGAGCGGGACCAGTGGGACACCGAACAGGTAGCACTTGAAGAAGCTGCCGAAGCCTTGGCTGGCGAAGACGGCACGTGCGATGAAGATGAAGAGTGCACTGCTGAGCAGGACGCAAATGATGCACCCAGCACGGACGTTGAGTCAGAGGAAGAATCAACAGAAGTAGAAACTGAAACAGAAGTCGAAGC
>CAZLYM010000094.1:0-14460 GCA_964563475.1 uncultured Pirellulaceae bacterium | reverse complement strand
CAGAAGTCGAAGCTGAAACTGAGACAGAAGTCGAAGCCGAAACTGAAGTAGAAGCTGAGGGTTCAGTGCAGGCCGAAGCTGACGCTGACACAAATACAGAACCGGAATTGACCGAAGACAACTCGCTAGAAGCTGGATTGTCCGCGGCACTCATTGCCGGTGCGGTCGCAAACGTAGCGTCACAGGCTACTGAACAAGAAGCTGTTGAGACGATCGAGCCTGTTAAGCCTGTATCTAGCTTGGCTGACGACATTCGTGACTCCCTGCAAGCGACCACCGAAAATGTTGGTCCTTCAGCAACGCAACCCGAGGAAGTGGTTGCCGATGTTGTAGAAGTGGCCATCGATTCCACTTCGACGCCAGTTCCGGAGCCAGAAATCGAATCTGTCAGCTCGGAGTCCATTCAGGAAGTCTCGGACGTGGAAGTTGCCAAAGAAATTGAACAGAGCGTCGTACAGGACCTCGAGGAAATGGCTGTGTCGGTCAGTGAAGCTGTCAAGCCGGTCGCAGCTGTTGCACCCGCTCAGGAGGCAGTCGAAGCGACTCCTGTTGAGCAGCCCGTTGCACAAACGCCGACCGCGGAAGCGACTCGCGACCCAGCCGAGGCTCGTAGTGCTGTTGTGATGATTGTGGATGACAGTCCGACGATTCGGAAGCTTGTCTCCATGACTTTGTCCCGAAACGGATTTGATGTGATCGCCGCCAAAGATGGTGTCGATGCATTGAAGTTGCTGACACAGCAGCGTCCCGACATCATTCTGACGGACATCAACATGCCGCGACTCGGTGGTTACAAGCTGTGCCGCTTCGTTAAGAAGCAACCCAAAACAAAGCTGATTCCTGTTGTGATGCTGTCTGGAAAGGACGGCGTCTTCGACAAGATGAAAGGCAAAATGGCAGGAGCCAACGGCTACATCACCAAGCCATTCGAGTCTGCCGATCTGGTCCACCAAGTCCGTCAACAACTGCTTGCCGCAGCTGGCGTTTAAGGTAACGATTTTTTTGAAACTACTTACGTTTGAAACCATTTTCGAACAAACGCTTTTCTCGACTCCACGATTGGAGTCACCGACTGCTACTGCGACTGCGAAATCCCCAATTTACTGTTGCCAAAATTTGATCCCATGAATACGTCACCATCCCAAGACAGCTTGCCCGTTCCCGCTGACTTATCAGCGCCTCGGCCAACAACCACCACGAGTCCCGCTGCCCAGCAGTCGACAACTCAATCGCTGACACCCGAGCAGTCGATTGAACTGGAAGTCGGCGTGGTTGATCTGATGTGCAAGATGGAATATCTCTTGTCAGAGATCAAGGAATCTGACCCGGCTGATCGAAACGAGGTGTTGGTCGATACGTCTCAGAAAATGTTGTCGGTGATGGCAGATTTTGCAGAAGCATTTCTGCAAGATGAATCCCTGGCGAAAGCCAATGAGGAGATTTCGACGTCTTTCATGAGTTCTCAAGTACTCAAAGAGTTGACTCAATCCCTGTCAATTGGAGGGTTGTTGCGCCGAACCTTTGGTGCAAAGGATCCTAACCAGGATGCCATCGACGAGCACACCAACGAATTGATTCGAACGCTCAAGCGAGCGTTTGTGACGGTGCTGTTCCATTCGATTCAGTTGGCTGGATTCGGATCACCGTTGGGCAAGCAGTTTGATCAAAGCACTTGCGTTTTCGTTTCGGAACTGGAGTCTTTCCGAGTCGGTTAGTCAACGTAGCCGGTTCAGAGGTGCTGCTTTGGCACTCCGCTGAGGCAACGACGCTACTGATTTTTAAATCATCTACGAAACGAATTATGTCCCAACCAACCATCCTAGTCGTCGAAGACAGCCCTACCGTTCGACGCAACACGGTGAATGTGCTTGAAGAAGCCGGTTACCGAGTTGTCACGGCAAACGATGGTGAAGAAGCAATCGCGGCAGCAGAGGCACACCAACCCGACGCTGTGGTGTTGGACATTATTTTACCAAAGAAAAACGGATACCAAGTTTGTCGTCAGCTAAAGCAAAACCCTGACCGATCCATTCCAGTCCTGATGGTTACTGCAAAAGACCAAGAAAAGGACCGCGTCTGGGGCCATCGCCAAGGAGCGGATGCTTATTTGCCCAAGCCCGTCCAGAAGGAAGCGTTGGTGGAAAGCATCGAGATGTTGCTGACGTTACCGACCAATCGAGCCTGATCATTCACCAACATCGTAATCGAAACAAAAAATAACTTTCACTCGAGAATAAGCATGACTGAACCCAATTCAGATTCCGCTCCTGAAGCCGATTTTGACAGCGATCTGCAGGAGGCCTTGGCTGCCACCTTTGGTGCCGATGCCATGAATTTGTTGGCGGATGACGGAGACGATGGAATGACTGTCGATCTTGATGCAGACTTTGCTGCCGCTGCCGAAGCAATGCTCGCAGGAGACACTCCGGGCACGGCACTGCCAAAAGAGAATCCGCTCAGCGAACTACTAAATCGACTCAGCCAAGCAGTCGGCACGGGGGCGGCAGTTGCCCCTGCACTGCTGCAACAGCAGGACGGTGATCAGACAAACGCTGTCGTTGTGGACCAAGGGCCTCGACATGTCGTGTTTCAAGTCGGCGATCAAACCTTCGGACTGCCATTGGACGGCGTCCTTGAGATCGATCGTTGTGGAGAAATCACCATGCTGCCTCGTACCCCTTCGTGGTTACGTGGCGTTACCAACTTACGTGGCCAGATTTTATCGGTCACTGACTTCCGCAATTTGCTGGAAGTCTCGGATCGTCGGCAAACTGCCGGCGAGAAAATTATCGTGATCCGCAGTGAGACGTGCGATGCCAGCACGGCTGTCGTTGTGGACCGCGTAATCGGTATTCGGAACCTGAAAGCAGAATCAGGCCCGATTGCTGGATTGAATGATCGTGTCGTAACTTTTTCTAGTGGCATCGCCACGGTGGAAGACGCCACGACTGTTCTGATCGACCCGGACTTGTTACTGGGTTGCACGGAGTTGCAAGCTTTTGCGACGGAGTAAGTTATTCACTTTTTGCAAACTTTTGAAAAGGGTGAAAAGCGAACTTCAATTCGTTTTACAACCCGGTTTTACGTTTAGCGGTCGTTCAGAACCTCAGGTGTTTGAAAACTTGCGTTTCTGAATGACGCCCCCAAATTTTATCACGTTTGAATTGTTCGCATCCTCTGCAATGCAGCGATTCATTTCAACCTAACACGCACGTTTATTACAAAGAGGTTCTACCATGGCTGCTGAAGGGCTATTACAAAAGATTTCCGAAACCCGACCAGGACAGTTCCTGCTGGGTAAGGTACGAAACAAACTGATTGCTTCAGTTATTGGTACCACACTGATCGCCGCGCTTGCGGTCGGTGGTACGTTCTACTACACATCAAGAAGCGCTTTGATGGATCAGGCGTTCGCTCAGTTGGACTCGGTTCGTTCTGTTAAAGCAACTCAGGTGACTGATTATTTCCAATTGATTAACGATCAGATCTCGACGTTCACCCAAAACAAAATGGTTGTGGATGCGATGCGTCAGTTCCCTGATGCTCAACGCAATGCTCGCACTGAGGCTGGCGTAACGGAAGAACAGTTGAAGGAAATGGCTACTGCGCTTCGTTCATACTACGCCACAGATTTCGTTGGTGAGTACCAGCGTCGCAACGGCGCGGATTTGCTGCCACCAACAGGTGCACAGTTTGATCCACTGGACGATGATACCCTGTATCTTCAGTATCAATACATTAAGAAGAACCCGAATCCACTGGGTTCGAAGGAAGTTCTAGATGCTGCCGAAGATGGAACGACTTACTCAAAATTGCACAACGAGTACCACCCTGTAGTTCGTAGTTACCTGCAGAAGTTTGGTTACTACGATATTTTCCTCTGCGATCTTGACTCAGGCGATATCGCGTACAGCGTTTTCAAAGAATTGGATTACACGACCTCATTGATTGATGGTCCGTATTCACAGACAAACTTTGGTGAGGCGTTCCGTCTTGCTGCTGAGGCTTCGTCACCTGACCAAGTGTTCTTGGTGGATTACCAGCCTTACTTGCCTTCTTATGAAGATGCCGCGTCGTTCATTTCTTCGCCAATTTATGATGGTGACACGAAGATTGGTGTTGCGATCTTCCAGATGCCTATTGAGCGTATTGCAAACATTATGGCTGAGCGTACAGGATTGGGTGAATCGGGTGAAACCTATGCGGTGGGTCCGGATAACTTGTTCCGAAATGACTCTCGCTTCCTTGATCAATTGGGTGTTGCCACCACAATTATCAACCCGGACGTTCCTGTGAACACTGAAGCGGTGCAAGCATCATTTGTTGGTGAATCAGGAATTAAAGTGATCGATGATTACCGTGGTGCTCCCGTGCTTAGTTCATGGTCACCGATTACGGTATACGAAGGTGTGGCAGGTCGCGCCGAGCCAATCACTTGGGCTCTGATGTCTGAGATTGACCTTGCTGAAGTTCAGCAGCCTATGACCCTGGCAAACTTGGCTGGTCCGGCTGCTCTTCCTGGATTGTTGGCATTGCTTCTTGGTTCAGGTTTTGTGTTCGTTCTTGCGGGTGGTATTGCTAAGCAGGCGGATGCGATTACCGACATGCTTTCAAGTATTGGTATTGGTATCCTTGATGCTCGTGCGGACGTGACGTCTCAGGACGAACTGGGTGAAGTTGCTACCGCGTTGAACGCGATGTGTGATAACACGCTGTCTCTGATTCAGTCGAACGAGGAACGAGAAGAAATTCAATCCTCGATCGAATCTCTGATCGGCGAGATGGAAGGTATTGCGGCGGGTGACTTGACCAAGCAAGCCGAGGTTAAGGAAGACATCACCGGCATGATCGCGGGTACGGTTAACAACATGACCGAGCAGTTGCGATCGATTGTTTCTCGAGTACAAGTCGCGACGAACCAGGTGACCGATTCTGCGGGATCGATTGCTAATGTTTCGACTCAGTTGTCAAAGGACACGGATACTCAAGCGACTGAAATTGAGCGTGCTTCGACTGAAGTACTTTCGATTACCGAGCAGATTCAGGCGGTTGCGGCTCAGTCGGAAGACTCAGCTAAGGCTGCTCAACAGGCTCGTGAAACTGCGGCTCGCGGTTCTCAAGCGGTGGCTGATACGGTTGACGGTATGCAGCGCATCCGAGATCAGGTGCAATCAACATCCAAGCGTATTAAGCGTCTGGGTGAATCGTCGCAGGAGATTGGTGAGATCGTTCAGTTGATTTCTGATATTGCTGACCGTACTTCGATCCTCGCGTTGAACGCGTCGATTCAGGCGGCCATGGCGGGTGATGCCGGTCAAGGTTTCGCGGTGGTTGCGGAAGAAGTTGAGCGTCTGGCGGAGCGATCTGCTGACGCGACAAAGCAGATCTCGCTTCTTATTCGAGCGATTCAGACAGAGACGTCTGAAGCGATCAGCGATATGGAAGAGTCGACTCGCGAGGTTGTGGAAGGTTCTGAACTGGCCACCCAGGCGGGTCAAACGCTGACGGAAATTGATACGGTGACGCGTCAGTTGGAAGGTCTGATTACGCAAGTATCTGCGTCAGCTTCTCAACAGGCCGACGCGGCGACCGAAGTTGCGTCGACCATGACGAAGATCTCTGAGACGACGAAAGCTTCGGCTGACAAGTCTCGTTCTGCTACCGAGTCGGTTGGACAACTTTCCGGCTTGGCGAACCAGCTTCGTGAATCGGTTTCTCAGTTCAAGTTGAGCGATGATGAAACAGGTACGGGCGAAATGGATGCCGAGTTGGGCGTCATGGATCAAGTCAGTGAGTTTAACGCACTGGTAAACTCGAACCGTGACACTACTGCTGATGAAGCTCAGCCGACCAGCTAATCTTAGCTGGCTGTAAAAGATTCGAATGCGAGTGGGCGACTTCACCGTCGCCCATTCGCAGATTCGAATTTCTTGATATTTTCGTACCTCTTTGGCACTCAGATCTCCTGAAGAGGTGTCTCTATTGCGTCGCGATGCAACAGAGGCAACTACCTGAAACGCACGTAACAAAACACATAGAATCACCGCACTGGTTGACGGCAAGGGCCGCACTCAGATGACCGGTAGAAGGACAATGCAATGTCTGCTAATCACGAATCACTAAACCTCGATCAAGTCACTGCACACTTGCGTGCCGGCGGACAAATTCCCGCTGAACTGGTTGAGATTTTCAGCGAAGAAGCCGAAGGTCACATGCGGACCATTTACGATGGTCTCGACCGAATCCGAGCCGACCGAGGCAATCGAGAAGGTTTGGCCGATGTTCGCCGTGCTTCCCACACACTTAAGGGAGCCGCTGCTGCGGTCGGGATGGAAGCTGCCACTCGTTTGGCGCACCGCATGGAAGACCTTTTGGATTACATCGCTGATCACAATTTGAGCATCAGCGAAGGGCAAGTCGATCTACTACTCACCACTGCCGATCAACTTCAAGACCTGACCGGTGGAGAAATTAACGTTGAAACAATGGCGGTCACGCTATTGGATATCTATCAACGGTACACGCATGAAATGGATGCACTTGCTGGCGGTGAATCTGAAGTCGTCGCCGAGCAGAACGCCGATGCGGAAACAAAAGACGAAGCCGACGTTACCGCTTCCCTAGAAGCTCCCGAGATTGAGGACGCCGGAAGTGATTCGCCTAGAAGTGATTCGTCTACCAGTGCTGAAAGCGAAGAAGCTGCCGCTGAAACGGAGCGGCGAAACGCCAATCGGTCGAACGCCAACAAGCGAGGAGCTGCTTCGAATCAACCGACACAGTATCTTCGTGTTCCTTTGGATCGCCTGGATGACTTGGTCAAGCTGGTCGGTGAAATGATCGTTAACCGGTCTGCATTTCACCAGCGTCTGGGCGATTTTGAAGCTCGGATTGGAGAAATGAATAGCTCCGTGGCTCGCTTCCGTGCTTTGGCCCATGATGTGGAAACTCGATACAGTGTCCAAGCACTGCGAGTCCGAAACAACGACATGGGAGGCATCGAAGGTCTGCTTAGAAACCGCGGCCTCAACCGTACCGGAACCGGCGGCATGGACTCCTTGGAGTTTGATCAGTACACCGAATTCCATTTGCTCGCCCGAACGCTTTCCGAGACAACAAACGACGTTTCGCTGCTCTCTGGTGAGTTCAATAATTTGCTGGGTGATTTTGAAACATTGCTTGGGCGTCAGCAACGTCTCAACCGCGATGCTCAGGATGGCCTGATGAACATTCGCATGGTTCCGGTCAGTAATATTGTCAATCGACTTGATCGTACCGTTCGAAGTGTGTCTGCCAAACTGTCGAAGAAGGTAAATCTTACGGTCCTCGGTGAACAGACCGAGCTAGACAAAACCGTACTTGAAGAAATCATCGATCCGCTACAACACTTGATCCGCAATGCGTTGGATCATGGTGTGGAGGGGCCAGGCCAGCGAGCCGCCGCCGGTAAGTCCGAAACGGCTCAGTTGACCATTGAGGCACTCAATCAAGGAACTCAAGTCACGATTCGTGTCACTGATGACGGTCGTGGAATTGACGTAGAGAAGGTTCGCCGACTGGCAACCGAACGCGGCTTGATTGCCGAAAACAAAGAACTAACCGATGAGCAGGTCTATGACCTATTGTTCACCCCCGGCTTCAGCACCGCTGATTCGTTGACCGATGTTTCAGGTCGCGGAGTGGGAATGGATGTGGTTCGCGAAGCGGTGCAGCGACTCAAAGGTTCTATTCGAGTTGAATCACGACCGGGAGAGGGCTCGACCTTCACCATTCACCTGCCTACTACTTTGGCTGTGACTCGTGCTTTGCTGGTTCAATCGCATGGCCAGACCTTTGCGATTCCTATGCAGGCCGTTCAGCAGATTCTCAGACTCGATCCTACTGCGGTTGGCAAGGTCGGCAAAAAACCGATCGTGAAAGTTGGTGACAACAGCGTTCAGCTGAAGGAACTTGCTCAGCACCTTGCACTCAAGTCAGAGGATCAAGACGCTTTTGGTCAAACACTTCCGCTATTGCTGCTGCAAAACGGAGATGACCAAGTGGCCGTGACGATTGATTCGATCGAAGGATCGCAGGATATCGTGGTCAAGACTCTGGGAGATCATCTTCGTTTTGTGCCGGGATTGATTGGAGCCACGGTTCGCGGTGACGGTTCGGTCATTCCGATTCTCGATCCTGCCGACCTTACTGGACAGAAGCGGGCTTCCCGTAAACGGTCCGGGAAAACTCAAAGTGTCAAACGCAATACGGTCACTCGTCGAAAGCTGGCGATGATCGTGGACGATTCAATTAGTGTGCGTCGTGTGACAACCAACTTGATTCGATCAGCTGGTTGGGACGTCGTAGATGCGAAAGATGGAGTCGATGCGTTAGAGCAGTTAGCCAATATGGAGACCCTGCCGGATGTGTTCCTGACCGATATGGAAATGCCACGCATGGACGGAATTGAGTTGGTCAATCGGTTACGCAGCCAGCCTGAGTTCGCCGATTCGCCGATTGTGATGGTGACATCACGTGCCGGTGAAAAGCATCGCAATATGGCTATCGAAGCCGGTGCCGATAATCATGTTGTGAAGCCATTCAATGATGATCGATTGATCGAGTTGATCAATGGCTACGCCACGGCAGCTAGTGAGATGGTTTCTTCTTGATGCCTTTCCTCTTTTTTGAATTAAACACGGCTTCCACGGAAGCCATAACGGACAAGTTCGCTTGTAGCTTATTTTCAGGACCTGAATTGCGATGACAACTTCTGCAACACTAAGCGTCGCTCCACATTTGGAGACGGCTTCGCTGGCGACCAATGAGGTGAATGAGGTTCAGCTGTTGCTGTGCCAATGTTCTGGCCAGAAGTTTGCTATTCGCACCGACTATTTGGCAGGTGTGTATCAGCAGACGGCAAAAGAAATTGAACAGGGCGTCGATCGATTGGAAACACCTCAGGGCGATTTTCCAATCGTGTCGCTGGCGAAACTATTGTCTATGCAGCTGAATATTTCACTGCCAGTTGATCCGGAAGATCGTTCTCTGTTGGCGATCCGCATTGGTGATGAAATGGTTGCCCTGCGCACCGGCAACGTCTCGCGTCCGATCACGATGCCTGCGTCGGCTTTTAACCGCCTTCCTCGAGTCGCTCATCCAACGGATGATAAGAATGTCTTCTCCAGCATTGCGATTGTCGATCAGGAGGCTGAATCTGCTACCGATGCACTGCGACTGGTCTTTGATCCGGCAACGGCTTTAGGCTTGAAAACGCAAAGCAACACGGATGTCGCATCCGCTGCGACTACTGACGCTCGTTCGACTGTTCAGCCAGCCGCGGCAAACAACGTCGGTAACGCGGGCCACCTGTTGGTCTTTATGCCGGAGGACAGTGTTGACATGGGGAATTTCATTTTTGCACTTCCGCTGGCGGCGGTTGCAGAAGTCGCCACTGCTCACGAAGTGCTACCCGTTTGCATGTCGTCCGAGGTCTTGGAAGGCTATGTCTATTGGCGTCGTCAAGCAGTTCCCGTCGTTCGTTTGGGCCATAGTTTTGGTTTGAGTGATCAAAACGCTTCCCGTCCTGCAGAAGAGCTGCGCCGAGGGTCTCGACGTCTTGTTGTTACGCACACGGCTGGTGGTCAGCCTGTCGCATTTTACGCTCAAACGTCGATGCAGTCGGTCCGAATTCCTGTCGCCGAAGCCATCGCCCCGGAATCATTGAAAGACCGTCCTGTCTTGGGGGCGTTTCAAACCGAAATGGGTACCTTGGTCGTGCCGGATCTGGCGTCAATCCTGACTGGCAAGGTTTAGATTCGGTCCGAAACCCCTCGTTCCAATCGCCATTCAAAGCGTGGGCGAGAGGGATATTGCCCCGCTCTGCACTGCCTTGTTCTGCTCCTGCTAACCCCCTTGGGCAAGGAATCTCTCAGGAAGCTCTGAAACGAGTTTTCGGCTTGGATCGACCTTTCTTCGACCGAACGACCGAAGGTGTGTTCCCAGCACGAATAATCGGTACTCAGAATAGCCCGACATCTACCCAAATTTGCCTTATCCGGTGGACAATTGGCGGCTGCTCCAGCTACGCTTGATAGGGAACACCAGCGTGAAATAGACGGTCAACGTGCAACGGAATCTTTACTCATATAGTAGTGGCTCTCAACCGCTTGATGATTACACCATCAAACGCGGCCTAGGAGTTGGTGGATTTGGCGAAGTTTATTTTGCGGTCAATAAAGCGGGCAAGGAAGTTGCGCTGAAAAAGATTCAACGGAATCTTGATATCGAACTGCGAGGCGTTCAGCAATGTCTGAACCTGAATCACGTCAACTTGATCTCGCTCTGGGACATCCGCACCAACCAGTACGAAGAGAAATGGGTCGTGATGGAGTACGTCTCGGGGCCCAGCCTACGAGACGTAATCGAGGCCAGCCCAGGGGGGATGTTGGAGCCGCAGGTAAAGGCATGGTTCACCGCAATCGCTTCGGGAGTCGCGTACCTGCACGACAAGGGCATCGTTCACCGAGACCTGAAGCCGGGGAACATTTTCTGCGACGAGCATTCGCGGGTGGTGAAAATTGGGGACTACGGCCTGTCCAAGTTTATTTCCTCCAGCCGTCGGTCGGACCAAACTGAGGCCGTTGGAACCTTCCACTACATGGCTCCCGAAATTGGGAATGGAGTCTACGGCAAGGAAATTGATATCTATGCTTTGGGCGTGTTGCTGTTCGAAATGCTGACCGCATCGGTCCCCTTCGACGGCGAAAGTGCTCAGGAAATTATCATGAAGCACCTGACTTCCGCGCCGGATGTGTCGGTCGTTGCTTCGCCTTTTCACGCTGTTTTGAAAAAAGCTTTGCAAAAAGATCCGAAGCAGCGCTACCCATCCGTTCACGCGATGTTGAAAGATCTGCCATGGCCGGACGTGGTCAACAACAGCCATAAAATTGTTTCATGGCACACGGTGGGAGCCATGATCCACACCGACGATATCCCTCGTGGAGCCAAAGTTTCCCCCACGGACTTTCATCCGGCGGGCATCGCCAAAGCCACAAGTAAACAAGCCGAAACACATTACCCGACGGCAAAGCCAACGACCGTCAGTGTATCGCGAGTCATTGTTGAGGACACGCCTGCCGAAGTTGTGGTTCCCGATATTCAATTCGGTCCGGTACGACACGGAGAAACGCCGAAGCGTCTGGCGGTGCTCAATGCCGATTTTGAAGGACCGGTCACACGATTTTTGGGCCATCGTTTTCCAAAATTTGCGGCTTGGTGGGACAGCGGCAAGATCATTCTGCCCATCAAAGTAGCCCTGCTGTTGTTCACCGTTTGGGTCGCGCTGACTCAGGATCGCTGGCTGATCCCCGCGACCATCTTTGTTGCAGCGCTTTATTTGTTTTACTATCTTTCATATTCGGCTTATTCACGAGGTGTTGGAACTGCTGGCAAGCTGATACTAGAACGAGAAGCGATACGGGCTCAAGGGGCGTTGGTTAGAAAATGGATTGCCACACAGCCTCAAGTCGATCGATTCGCCGAACTGGTGGGATCGCTGCTGGGGGGAGCCGTTTCTTGTATCGTTCTGAATTTTTTCGGAATGATGTTAAGCGGTTGGCTACTTGATCCAACTCTTGAAGCGTGGAGTCTGTATCTGTGGTTGACGATCACGGCGATCGCCTGCTGCTGGACGGCATTGATGGCTGGGAAATTCTGGGAGGTCCGCGAAGAGAGCGTTGGATTCCGGCAGATGACGATGGTGCTGGCTGGATTTGGCGTCGGAGTTGTGTCTTACGGCATGGCTCGGGGGCTGCACACCGACCTGTCATCATTAGCCACGATCGAAAATCGAGGTTCCTTCGTGGGGTTCGTCGGTTCCCACCTTGCTACCCTGCCCGCCTGTCTGTTGTTTTTCTCTGTCATTTTTGGCATGCTGCGTTGGTGGCGACAAGCCGATCCACTGCGACGAACGCGTGTTAGTGTCTGGAGCGTCGGATTGTGCATGGTCTGGGCGATCGTGCTTTGCCGAGTCTTAAACTTGCCTTCGGTCACCGGTTGCATCTTGGCGTTTTCAGTTTCGATGTCAATTCAGTTTGCCTCGCCCTGGATTCGTCCGGAGCAGCGAACCGAAATCTGCCACCCGGAGAAAGTGAGCGACAGCCAATGAGTCGCTCCGTTCGCATAGTCTTGGCTTGCGTCCTGACGACGAGCCTGCTGGTTGGCGTTGCCGAGGACGCCAGTGGAGTTTCCGGTCCGCGCCCGGGGCCGATCATCAGTCAACAAGACGCATTGGACGACATGGAATCCGGTGTGGAATCTGACATAGAAGGCGAGCCCGCCAGTAAGCCGAACAACCAGGCGATTGCCACGCTGCCCGTCGTGCCAAACGATCAGGAGGCTCCGGCGAAACCTAGGACAAAGTTGACCAATCGCTTGTTGATGACTGGCACGTTGGTGGTGGTTTTATTAGGGCAGTTGTCAGTTCTGTTCGGTTATTTGAAAATCAACCATGCGACACGCGGTTTTTACAGTGGACGGCTACAATCGTTTTCGGTGGTCGCATCGGTCGCTGTTTTCGCCATCGGTTACCTGTTCTTTATCGCTTGGAAGATATGACTTTCTGGAAATGTCATGCCTGAATTGATCGCTCAAGGTGTTTTGCCGTCCCACCGCTGGCGTCATTCGTTGCCCTTTGGCCAAATGATCGAATTGGGAAGAACCACACGGACTTTTTCAGTACCGTGGGACAATCGAGTCTCACGACGGCATGTGCAGCTGACGTTACACGACGGCCGAGTGAACGTGGTCAAGCTTGATTCGGCGGCAAACCCTGTGTTTCACAACGGAGCCCAAGAGGACGTTTTCTGGCTCAAATCGGGTGAGCACTTTGTGATTGGCGAAACCACCTTCACGCTTACCTTTGATCGTGCCGAGGCGACGCTGGATGTGCCGATGCCCGTCAGTCAGCAAACGTTTTCCCACGACTATCTGGAACGAGTCAAGTATCGCGATGCCGATGGGCGAATCGAAGTGCTAAGCCGGTTGCTCGATTTGATTTCCAGTGCGACCGAAGAGTCTGAGCTGCTGACGAGGATCGTGAATACGTTGATGGAGGGAATCCCCGGCGCGGCATCGATCGGCATCGTGCAATGTGATCAGGCCAGTTCCAGCCAACATGAAGGCGAAGGCGAAGAGATCGGACTGAACGTGTTGCACTGGGACCGTCGCGGCGCCGGCAGCGGCGATTTCGCACCCAGCGCACGGCTGATCAGTGAAGCGAACTCGACGGGTGAAACGGTGTTGCACATCTGGCATGTTTCCCAGCGAAAGACAGGCTCAAAAGATGCGGCTTACACGTTTGACTACGAAAATGATTGGGCGTTTTGTTGCCCGTTGGCAAATCCGGCTACCGAAGGGTGGGCGATCTACGTCGCTGGAGCCAACCGGCCGGCGGTAGCGCCTGCAAGTGAAGGCTCGGATCAGGCGCGGTCCGGTTCTGGAGCGATGGACTTGCAGGGCGACATCAAGTTCTGTGAACTCGTCGGATCGACCTTGAAGAATCTGTTACAGGTGAAGCAGCTCGATCGACGCCAAGCAAGCTTTCGCGGCTTCTTTTCGCCTGTGGTGCTGCATGCGATCGCTCAACAGGATCCAGAAGAAGTGCTTGCTCCTCGGGAGTGCGACGTGTCGGTTCTGTTCTGCGACTTGCGAGGTTTTGCGCAAAAGTCAGAACAACTTGCCGGGGATCTTTCAGACTTGTTGCAGCGAGTCAGCGATGCCTTGGGCGTGATGACTCATAACATTCTGGAAAATGGCGGCGTGGTCGGAGACTTTCACGGTGACGCGGCGATGGGTTTCTGGGGTTGGCCACTAGAAGATCAGGGCTCGGCCGCGCAGGCCGTTCGAGCTGCGAAAGGGATTCGCAATGCGTTTGCTGAATTCGCTGACGACCCAAGTCACCCGTTGAGCGACTTCCGAGCTGGAATCGGGATCGCGACAGGGCGTGCGGTTGCGGGGAAGATTGGCTCACGGGATCAAGTGAAAGTCACGGCGTTCGGACCGGTTGTCAATCTAGCCTCGCGGCTGGAGGGAATGACACGTTGGCTGGACGCGGAAATCTTGATGGATGACGTGACGGCTCGCCAAGCAGCGATCGCTTCGGAGTCTGCCAGCAATGGCAGGATAGAACAGCCGTCAGGTTTCAGGCTGCTTGGAAGATTTCAACCTTATGGGCTTGCCAACAGTGTGGAGGTTCATGAATTGTGCTGCGAAAATACTGTTTCCGCCGACGCAGATTGTAGTGAGCGATATGCGAAAGCGCTTGAGTCATTTCAAGCAGGCGATTGGAAGCGTGCCTTGGTGGATCTTCAAGCGATGCCCGACACCGACCGAGCGCGGATATTTTTGGAAAGCTACATCCATCGGCACGACGATGTCACTCCCGCCGACTGGGACGGCGTGATTCGCATGCGAGCCAAGTAG
>CAZLYM010000093.1:10666-14729 GCA_964563475.1 uncultured Pirellulaceae bacterium | reverse complement strand
CTATCACGGGCGCTTAGAGTCGGGCGAGTTTTGGCCTCTCTAGGGACTGGCAAAACAATGAGACTGGCTGCAAAAAAAATGTCGTTGAGCCAAGTTCGCTTTTTCAGCCTAGTTTAAATTCCAACATGCGTTGTCCCCTGTCCTCAGGCTTCTTTTTTTAGGACGACAGAACATTTCAAACGCCAAGTTCGTAGTACGGCTTTAGCCGGAATTCACTAAATTTTCATTCCAAGGTGGTACGACCAACCACCAGAAACAAACCATCAAAACCAGTTTTGAAATGCTCGCTAGTTTTGAAAGCCTGCGAGTGGGATGTGTTTGCGTGAGTGAATGTCCAACTAGCTGCCAAACGAGTGCGTGGCGATCGGCAGGGCCAACCAATCCCAACGACCCGTTTTTTGGGAAAAATTGGCGGTGCATGCTGTATTGCTTGCATAACCGTTAAGGTTTACCAGCCAACTACTTCACTCGAGAGATTCTTCGCATATGATGCATTTAGGACATGCTGGGCGCGTTTTCCTGCAAGTCCGTGGTGCCGTCGGCTGCAAATCCAAGGCACTCTCCCTGACCCAAATTTTCCCACGGCTCGTTTTCGGATACGAATCATGCAATGGATCAAATTGTTTTGTTTGGCGACGATCGTCTCTGCCTCCACATCGGCTTGCTTTGCTCAGTCGTCGTCAACGAATGTCGGCTCGATCGATTCACGGCCGACGACCGTGACTCGCTGCGTCGAAGAAACGGTCATAGAAACTGAAAAGCGAACCAAGTGGAAGCCTGTCTGGCAAACGGAAAAGCGTGAACGGCGAACAACCGTACTCAAGCCCGTCAAGAAGACCTACGACCGAGTTGAGAAATTTTCCGTCATGACTCCCGTTACCGAAACCAAGTATCGGGAACGAGAAATCGAAGAGACAACCTACGAAGAAGTCACCGAGATGCGTGAGGAACGTCGCGTTGTGCGAAAGCCGGTTGTCGAAACCGAGATGCGTGAACAAGCCGTTCCTGTGCGGACGAAAGTCACTGAGACTCAAATCCGAACGGAAAACGTAACGGTTCTCAAACCAACCACTGTGACTCAGACCCAACTAACACCCGGGCCGGCCGTCGCGGTCCCAACCGGTTTGAACAACTTTCGGCCTCAGCTTCAATGGCTCCGCCGTGGGTCCTACTCCGATCCCGGTACCGGTTTGACAACATGGCGTCGCCCGGGCCTGCATTGGGTTCAGCCGCCAGCAGCTGTCGCAGTTCCAACTGTCGTGCCGACTACCGTCCAAGCAACCGCGTTGGTTCCCGAAGTCGTCCAACGATCCGAGCCGATCGAAGTGACTCGCTACGTTGACAAAGTTGAGCTGCGCAAAGTTCCGGTCGAAGTCACGAAAATGGTCGAACACGTCGAAGTTCGAAAAGTACCCGTGACCGTCAGACGTCCGAAAGTCACCAAGCGTGTTGAACGGATCCCGTACAAAGAAACAACCTACAAGGAACAGATCGTTACCCGCACGACGCCGGTTACCGAAACGACCTATCAGGAAGTTGAACAAGTTGAACCGTATGAAGAGCAGACTTGCCGCTGGGTCCAATACACCGAAGAAACGAAAGTCCCCAAAGTTATTCGAAAACGAATCGACGAGACCATCTACCGCGAACCGACTGCGTCCAGCTCTGGCTCAACGTCAAAAGCGACGACCGAAACCACGCACTCCGTGCTGGAAGACGGTACGGAAGTGCAAGAGACAACATCAACTGCGACCCCGACCTACAACTTCGCACCCGTTCCTGTGGCGGCAAAGTTGGTAGAAACGAGCCAGCGTCAGCGGCGGAGTGTGCCCAACATTAGAGATTCAGGCAACGGCAAACAATCCATTGACTACTCCGACTCGCCCGTTATCCGACGTGAAAAGTTGATGTATCAGCCGACAGATCGTCACACTATTGAGTTTCCGGAAACCAAGCCGGATCTGAATAACCCACGAACCAAGCTCGCACGAATTGACCGCCCCGAGTGGCTAAACGACGCGAACGGAGCCAACGAAACAAGCAGCCGGCAGCCCACAGCGAAAAAAGCAGTGATCGAGACCAAAGCGTCGATCGACTGGAGTGTGCCCGAAGCGAAAAAGCCGATATTCAGCAAAGGTTACTTCAACGTTCAAGACGGCAGCGAAAAACAGTGAACGGTGCTTTGCCCGGCGTGTTGGTCAAATCAGTCGATTGACATCGCGGAACGAAGGAAGGAAAATCTCGGCTCGATTTCCTTCAACCTTCACCGATTCACCATGCCCTCTGTCGACTCCACTGAATCTGTTATCGCGTCTGACCCGGCCGATGCTCAACGGCTCAACGAGTGCCGGATCGTATTCATCGGCAAGCTCGGTTCTATGAACCGTAAAGACGCGCGCGAACTAGTCCGAAAACATGGCGGCATGGTTGCCGACAAAGTCGATGATTCGGTCAACATGGTTGTCATCGGAGCCGATCAATTTTCGCCCGACCAGCACGACGAATTGCTCGAAGATAGCGTTATCGCGGCGGCGTCCAACGGCCAAGTGGAAATTCTCAGCGAGACACAGCTGTGGCAACGGCTGGCGATGGTTGATCCTGATCTGGAGGTTGGCCAGCTTTACACGCCCGCAATGCTGGCTCAGTTGCTTGAGCTGCCGATTTCTACCATTCGCCGCTGGCACCGCCGAGGTCTTATCAGTCCGACGCGCCAAGTTCACAAGTTGCCGTATTTCGATTTTCAAGAAGTCGCGTCGGCGCGTCGATTGGCAAAGCTAATTGCATCGGGGGCGGCACCGCAACAAATTGAATCACGGCTCTCCAAACTGGCCAGCCTATATCCGGACCTGCAACGGCCGCTGTCGCAACTGTCAGTGATCGTCGAAGGCCGACAGGTTCTGCTTCGACAAGGCCAAGGCCTGTTGGAGCCCGGTGGACAGATGCGGATCGATTTTGATGCATTGGCCGAAGAAGGAAACGACCATCAAGACAGCCAGCCAAGCGTTCTCTCGATCGACTCGCCCGATTTCCATTCGACGCAAGAACCAAAATCGTTGGACCAATTGGCGACTCCCGGTGAGTTCATCCAACTGGCCATTGAACACGAAGACGCGGGTGAGACCGAGCTAGCGATCCAAACGTATCGGTCGCTAGCACTTGGGTTTGGGCCGACTGCCGATGTTTGCTTTCGTCTTGCGGAATTGTTGTACCAGGTTGGCGATCTGGCTGGGGCCAGAGAGCGGTACTTTATGGCCGTCGAACTGGACGAGGCGTTTGTTGAAGCCCGTGCCAACCTCGGTTGCGTGCTGGTCGAATCAGACGAGCCCGAATTGGCGATCTCTGCGTTCGAAGGTGCGTTGCTGCATCACTCTGAATATCCCGACGTGCATTTCTATCTGGCGGGTGTCCTCGATCAAGTAGGACGGCCCGAAGATGCTGTCACTCACTGGCAGCAGTTCCTTGATCTCGCGCCGAAAAGCCCGTGGGCCGAGGAAGCTCGGGTCCGTCTAGCATCCGCCGAGGCGTGATTCGAAGCGAGCGTGCGGCGACTTGCTTGGATGTTAAAGTTTGACGATTGCGTAGACCTTTTGGGATATGTCGTTCAATCCGGTTGTTTCGATTTTTCTGTTCAAGTTTACCGGTTGTTCCGATTCTGCCTTTACACACAGCTTTCGCTGATGGCCTGAAGGAATCTCCGATGCGTTTTTGCCTACAATTTGCAACCCGATACTGCTCGATTTCCGCGATCGCGCTCTTAACTCTGTTGAGCAGTTCTGCCGACGCTGCTCAGGCCGGCTATGGCTACCAAACTACTCAGTACGGTGCCTACAACCCGGCTCCTGCCCCTACGCAGACGGCACTTACCCAGAACTTTGCCACTTCACGCCCGTATCAGTCGGACCCAACCGGTTCCACCTATCAATCGATGTCTCCTGACAGTTGGGGCAACTCCGGTCCTAGCGGCGCGGATCCATTTTCTACCGGTCCAAGCGTCACCCCTCGTTTCGCCCCTCCATCGCAGCGCGGCCAAGGTTCGTTTGCTTACGGACAGCCTCCTCTTCAG
>CAZLYM010000093.1:0-10566 GCA_964563475.1 uncultured Pirellulaceae bacterium | reverse complement strand
GCGGCCAAGGTTCGTTTGCTTACGGACAGCCTCCTCTTCAGCACGGACAGCCTCCTTTTCAGCACGGACAGCCTCCGTTTCAAAATCCAATCGTGCAGAACACGCCTCCAGCGCACCCCCAAAGCCCTGCCCAACAGTACGAAAGCACCGGTGCGCCTTCGGTCGAGCAACTGCTTAGTAACCAGACCACCCGACCATCGCCACCTTCAAATCGAGTCGCACCTCCGTCGCCGTTTCGACCTGCTGAATTCGATTTGCAGGACCCCAAGGATATCCCGCTCCCTCCGACGATCCCGTCTAGCATTCTGGACTTAGACAACAACCGACTGGATTCTCGTTCGCCCAACCTGGCCAACGCAGAGGTCAATGTCACGCCACCCGGCCAGACTCCAGCCGTACCTCAGGCTGAGCTTCAATCACCAGAGAATGGGATTCAATTGGAACCGGCAGCGCCGACGCCAACCTTAGATCCACAGCTGCCGACCACGGACAACGTCGTTCCGGGACCGCTGCCAAGAAACGATTCAGTGCAAGGAAAGATTGAACTTCCCAACAATCCGCTGCCACCTACTGCTCCGCAAACCTTAAACGGGCCTGAAAACTCTCTCCAACAAGCGCCTTCTCTCCAACAAGCGCCAGAAGTGCAATATCCTCAGACCACGGCTCAGCCATTTTCGGTTCAACCATCTCCCGAAGTGCAGTACCCACAGACTACGGCTCAGCCGTTCGGCACGCTAAATCAAGCTCCTCAAGTGCAAGCGCCTCAAGTGCCGCTGGCTCCCTACCAACTACCGCAGGTGTTCCAAAATGTTCCGGCCAATGCGGGCGTGCCCGTTCCAACTGCGGTCGCTCCGCAGCCCGGGGGCACGTCAGGTTTTGGGTGGGGCAACGCACCCGGAATCTTTCAGCAAAGGACACACGCCTCCCCTGCCCCTCCGCATCAGGTTGCTCCACAAGCACAGCCCAAAACCGGACCATCATTCACTCTGCCGTTCGGCATGGGTTCCAAGCTGTTCAAAAAACGATTTGGCTCAAAGAAGTCACAACTTGATCTGACTGATCCAAATTTCTCGCCTAAAAAACGCCCACGGTTGGGCCAGCCAAAGCCAGTTGATCCAAACACCTATCCACCTCAGCCAGTTCCTCATTCGCAGACGCCTGTCAGGCCGCCCAGCGGGATTCCGCCTCATGTCCCCAACGCTCAATTTCGCCCCGACTTGGCTCAGCGAGCACCACTGCCAACGGTTCGCAATCCTGGCACGTATGACAGTGGGCGCACCAAGTATGACTTTGAAGAAAAGAAACGCGAGTTTCCTCCGTTCAGCGAAATTCTGGCGACCGGTCGATACTTTGGGTCGATCGAGGGCCAGCTATTGAAGCCACGATTCAACGGGACCTCGGGTATCACGATCCTTGACCAATCAAGCGGTACCAATTTTACGGACTCACACGTTTTTGATTTCGGCTATGACCTCAACCCGAGTGTGCGAGTAGGCTTCGAATCAAAGTATGGTCCAGGCTTTGAATTTGACTATCGCGAAATTCGGTCCACATCGGATTTGCAATCATTCACCAGCGGAGTAGCGACGTCGGCTTCACTTCGATCCGCGCTGCCTGATGTCTCTCTGTCTTCGGTCATTTCAACCACCGCGCCTGGCCAGACACTTTCAGGCACTCAGAATTTAGAAGTCGAAGAGTTTGGGTTCTCGGTTTTCAAAGAGGTTCAACTTCCCGTGACTCGAATCAACGGCATGTTCGGATTTCAAACAATTGACATCGATCACGAAGTAGACGCCACCGTCACCGATGGGGCCGGCGCTGTGCTGCAAAGCTTGAGCTCACGATCGGACATGCGAGCCTTCGGGCCTCGAGTCCGCCTAGAGTATTTTCGCCCAGTTGGACACACACGCTTAGAGTTTCTGACTCGAATGAGCGGGGCATTGCTGTTCGGAAAACGCGATCAATTCATTACCGAAGGGGTCAATTCGTTTCAGCGGGTCGGCACAGATGAAATCGTAACCAAGTTCGGGTTCCTGACTGCTTTGCAAATCAAGCAGCGGATCGGCGAAAACCGATCTGTCTTTGGCCGCATCGGTTACCTGAACGAGTCGTTCAACAGCGGCGGATCCGGCTTTCTGGCTCAGGATGACTTTGGGGTACGTGGGATCACTTTCCTAGTTGGTATCAATCGATAGATCGATAGCCCATCGGATCTTCCAAGTTTCACCGCATCAAAAAAAGAAGGCGAACCCTTCGGTTCGCCTTTTAGCTGGGTCAAAATTGCCGGGCAGCTTAGTTGTGAACAACTGGACTCGTTGAAACGCCTGCCACAGGAATCGCTTGCCCGAACAAGTGAGCCGTTACATTAACGTACTGGTCACCTCGAATTGGACAGCCTCGGACATTCTTAACGTACAGGTTGACCACTCCGTTGGAGTACGCCGCCGCGTTGCTCAAGGCTTGAATCAAATCAGCCTGACAAGTGATTCGAATTCCGTTGGCGTTCATGATGATGTCGCCATACTCAAGTCCTGCTCGCTGAGCCGGGCTACCGTAGTTGACAGTCAAAACTTTCATTCCTAATCCGTACACGATCTGCCCCGTGAGTCCCAATTTCGGAGCGGGGGCTTGCGGTGCGATCACGGGCTGCTGCACAACACGCGTTTCAATCGAATTTCCAACCACTTGGCCTGAACCTTGGTTGACTTGTGGTTGCGTTAATTGAACGGCTGTGCCTTGAGCGTTTGCGTCGTTGCTCATAATGGCGATGGCTGCGAAAGCGATAGTGGTGATGATTCGTGTGGTTTTCATTGTTCTGTCCCTTGAAAGTTGTTGAGAGTGACGTTTGTGTCACGTTTGTTTGCCTGAACTTCAATGCGTAGGCAGAACCAGCCAAGGGACAGATTTTTTCCTTTTTCAGTTACCTGTAGTAAGCTTTCCTTTGAAAAACAAAGGTTTTACGGGGACTTCTTGGTGAGTAGTGCAGATACAACGCCGCTCGATTCAGATGAATCAGCCAGAAACGTCAAGAAAGCCAAGGTGAAGCTCCGCATGACGGAGGTTCAATTTGACTCGTTGCTCGTGAGACATCTCCCCAAAGGCAGGACTATTGTGCGTTGCCGCTTCTCCGGACTTCAGCCGGTCTAACGCCGTCCGAAATCGATCGACCGCCGCTAATGTCTCCATCTCCTCCGCACCAAAGGTGCCGCCCTCGACTTCGGGAAGCATCATGCCTGCGTCCATACCGTTTTCCAAAATGCCGCCCAACATGGCTCGCATCGCCACGCCTACTTCCGCCGGCGGCTCGGCCATCGGATATCCTTCCCAGCCGTATTCGATCCACGCAGCAACGTGGCTCAGGTTTTGGCCGGCCGTCCAATTGCCAAGCGTTTTCAGATTTCCCTGACGCTCCGCTTGTTCAATCCGGCCGAGCTCCTGCAGGCAATCGTCGATGGTACCGAACTGCAACTTCCGCCGTTCTGTGACTTTCGTGGTATCAATCATGATAAATGTTTCATTTTGAAGATCCGGAAAAAATAACTAACGAGCCAACTTGTGACCGCTCAAATGATAAGTGGAAACTTTGAACGTCGCAACTTCATAGGCGGCTGTCCGGCTGACAGTCGAGAATCCAGCCAGTAAAATCCCGTCCTGCGATCGCGGAATATCGGTCGCACAATCCAAGCGTGCCTTCCCCTACCCTGCCGTTTCATCTTCTTGAATCAGAACACATGGAAGCCGAAACCTCAAACGAACAAACGCCTAGCCGTTTCCTACCATGGATCCTGTTGGTGACGTTCGTGATTGTGACGGTCGTCAATTTCGGTTCCCGCTGGCTCCCGGGCGGAGCCGATCAGTTTCGTGACATGCGAGACACTCGAGTCGATGCCGCCGCGTACGCGTTTCCAGTCATCTGGAGTCTGATCTTTTTTGGCATGATTGGTTTCGCGATCGATCTGATCCGTCATCAACACGAGTCAACTCGATCGCTGAACTCTGCCATCAAGTGGTTGTTACTTGCCGGGACCGCGTCGATCGCGTTTGTACCGATCAGCATTAACGCCTCATCTACTGCCGTTTGGCTGGACATCGTCGTCCACCTGATCGCATTGATCGCGGCTCAAGTCTGTCTGCGCCGCCACGTCCAGGCGGTCGAATCAACCCATCATCGACTGCGTTGGTGGTACGTGCCGCCATCGTTGTATCTGGGCTGGATTAGTGCCGCGACGGTCATCAGTTCCGCACTGGCGCTGCGAGAAAACAGAATTGTCGTCCAGCCCGAGCTTGCCGAAATCGTAACGTTGATGGTAATCGGCTGCCTAACCATTGTCGGAGCCTTGATGGTCGAACGACGAGACTGCGCGTTCAGCCTAACGCTGGCATGGGCGTTTATTGCCATCGGTGTCGAACAGTCCGCGTTCCCGCTAATCCGCAAGACAGCGTGGGGAGCGGCGGCGGTGATGGTCGTCATGTGTGCGACCGCGTTCTATTTGAAACGATTCTTCTACGCCGATACGACCAACCCATCAGCCGATTCAACCTAACGTATCACCTGATTCAATCATTAGTTCCAGATCAAAGTTCATTCCATGGCCAAGCTTTACTTTTACTATTCAGCGATGAACGCCGGCAAAAGCACCACGCTCCTCCAAGCCGCTCACAACTACGAAGAGCGTGGGATGCGAGTCCTGCTGTTCACCCCCATCATCGACTTCCGTGACGGCGAGCAGAATATCTCGTCGCGAATCGGGCTTCACCGGGAAGCATTTTCCTTCAAGGAAGATTTTGATCTGCTTGAACACGTGCGGGCAGAACACTCCAAAGAGAAAATCAGCTGCGTGTTCATGGATGAATCTCAGTTCCTGACGCCCAAGCAGGTGCTGCAGTTGACGATGGTTTGCGACAAACTGAACATTCCCGTTTTATGTTACGGACTGCGGACCGATTTTCGCGGCGAGGTCTTCGAAGGCAGCAAGTATCTGCTCGGCTGGGCCGACGTCCTAGGGGAAATCAAAACGATCTGTCGCAGCGGCAAGAAGGCTACGATGAACGCACGACTGGACGCGAACGGCAATCGGGTCGTCGAGGGCGAGCAAGTCGAGATCGGCTTGAACTACGTGGCTCTTTCGCGCAAAGAGTTCGAACTGGACAAGGTGTCGCCAGTCGTGGAATAAGTTGGAAACTGAATTTTCAATGCCACCACACAAGCCCGAAGCGCTGGCGAGTGCATCAAGCCCTAGGGAATTCACTCACCGGTGCATCGAGCTTGTATTGGTGTGTAACAAAAAAAATGCCAGCGAGCGAAACCGCTGCTGACATTTTCTCTTTTTCGACCTTAGCAGCTCTAGACCCATCGTAGAAATCTAAAGCTATCGCAACCGCCGTCACGGCGGATGCTGCAGCGGCAACTTTACTCGTTACTGTTACCAAGGTTGCCGACTAGGACAAAAGCATCGCCTAAAACATCGACGATTCCGTCACCGTTGAAATCGCCTTGGCTCCAACTGGACACCGACGATTCAAGGTTGGCGATCAAGGCAAACGCATCATTCAGCACGTCAACGATACCATCAAGGTTCGCGTCACCAGGAAAAGTTCCGGTTTGCCCGTTTGATGTTTCAACCAAAGTAGCGAAGTGCGTTTCAAAATCGTTAAAGTCAACCGTTCCGTTGCTATTAAAATCCAGATCAGCCAACGCTCCCGTTGCAGCGGCACCGATGTTGCTGTTGAACTCATCAAGGTCAGCCAAGTCGACATCACCATCCAAGTCAAAATCGCCCAACAACGCCCCACTGTTCTCCCCCGCCAAGTCGCTAACGCCGTAGCGAAGAAATGTAACAATCCCCTGCGTATCAACTTCAGGAAGAAATCCGGAAGCTCGCTGAACAAGTGTCAAGCTATTGTCAGCATTGATCGCATACGCGCTGATTGCACCACTAAGACCTTCCAACTGGTACAGGTACTTTCCGTCGTCGGTCACATCGAGATCGATGAAGCCGTCGGTCGTTCCGAACACCTCGGGACCAGTCGTTCCACCGTTCGCAAATCCAGACACACCCGCCGCAGCGACCTGCTCTTGCAGACTGACCGTACCATCACTTAGCAACTCCAATCGGCTAATCGTTGCGTTAATCGCGTTTGACACGTAGAAAGTTGATCCGTCACTACCGAAGTCGATCCAACAAGTAGTCAATTGGTTCGCTGGATCAAACGGACTTCCCAACGAATCACCCAGAGCAAAGTCATCTTCGGTATTTACCAAAGAGCCATTAGGCAACAATTCATAAACAGACACCGAACCGGACTGCAAAGCCGGAAGCGCCGGAGGCGCACCCAACGAGTTAAACTCACGAGCTTCGGTCACGACAACGAATTCTCGTCCGCCAATAACTGCCGTGTCAAAGTCGATCGCACTAGCCAAGTTACGTCCGTCAGCGTTGTTAACTTGAGTACCTGTCGCAGAACCAACCAAACCTGTTATTGCTCCGTCACTGCCGACACCAAAGACAGCAACAGAATTTGCTGCGTTCGGCCCAGGCAAAGCGGCTGAACCCGCAGTGATCGAAGTCACGATCAGGTTGTTTCCGTTAGCAGAGAAACCAACGTTAGCCGGACGGTTATCCAAATTGATGGTCGATCCAGGGATCGGAGTCAATATTCCGTTCGCGTTGATCGTAAACCCTGTGACACTACCTTCGTCGTTTGGCTCACCTCGCGGAACAGAAGGATCCCCCAAAGCAAAACCATCGCGATCAATGTTCGACACGAACACGCGTCCATTGCTGTAAGCCAAACTGTTAGGGCCAACGCCGCCGGTACTGATCGTGCTGACCAAAGTCAGGGTGAAATCGTCTTCGATTGTGAAAGATGAAATCGTATCGCTGCCCGCATTGACGCAAACCAAACATTCGTCTTCGGTCACGACAATGGAATCAGCCGAGATCAAAGGATCAAGCCCTTCACCGCCGTCAAACTCAGTGGATCCTGCTCCGCCAGTTGGAAAACTACCGGCATACGCAAGCTGACCACCAGGATTAATGGCGAAGGCCACGACTTCGTTAGACACCAACCCGTTGGTCATTGTGTAAACAGCCCCTTCAATAGGAGGACCGGAAACAGACACCAACCCCTGAGTATCGATCTCTGGCAGGTAGCCAGCTACTTCCTGAATCAAAGTCAGTGATCCACCTTCGATGGCGTAGACACTGATCTCTCCGCTAAGACCTTCGAGCTGATACAGATAGCGGCCGTCAGCAGAAACGTCCAAGTCAATAAAACCATCCGTCGTTCCGAATACTTCAGGTCCGGTTGTTCCACCGGTAGAGAATCCTGACACGCCTTCTGCAGCAGTTGCTTCAAGAAGATTCAATCCACCATCTTCTGTCAGGTACAAACTACTGACCGTCGCGTTAATCGCGTTGCTTGCGAAGAATGTTTGCCCGTCAGGAGCGAAGTCAATCCAACAGGTCGTCAGTTGATTGGATGGATCGAATGGGCTACCCGCAGGGTTACCAATTGAGAAATCAGATTCGGTTTCAATAAGGCTTCCGTTGGCGAGCAATTCATAAACAGAGACAGATCCCGCTTGCAGAGCTGGCAATGCCGGCGGTGCGCCAGCAGCATTGAACTCACGAGCCTCTGTCACCACGACAAACTCTCGTCCCTCGACGACTGTCGTGTCAAAGTCAATCGCACTAGCCAAGTTTCGCCCTGCTGGGTTTCCAACAACCGTTCCCGTTGCCGAGCCCACCATTGGACCAGCTGTGCCGTCTGCATCGACCGAATACACGGCAACCGAGTTGGCCGCGTTGGGACCGGGAAGAGCGGCTGAGCCAGCAGTGATCGAAGTCACGATCAACCGAGAGCCATCTGCTGAAAAGCCAATGTTCGCTGGACGGTTGTCCAAGTCGATGGTTGAATTTGCAAGCGGAACCAGAATACCTTCTTCATTCATACTGAAGCCGGTAATGTTACCCTCATCATTTGGCTCGCCACGCGGAACGCCTGGGTTCCCCAACGCAAAACCGTCACGGTCGATATTGGACACGAACAGTCGACCATTGCTGTAGGCAAGGCTATTCGGGCCAACACCGCCGCTCGCAATTGTTGAGATTTTCGTGAGTGAAAAGTCTGGTTCAATCCGGAACGAAGTTACCGTGTCGCTGCCCGCGTTGACAGTAACCAGAAACTGCTCGTTTTGAACCGCGATTACTGAATCAGCCGAAATAAGCGGGTCTAAGCCTTCTCCGCCATCAAATTCTGTTGAACCAAGGCCTCCCGTTGAGTAGTCACCGATATGGAACAATGTTCCATTTAGATTTCGCCCAAAGGCTGCAATCTCGTTTCCATCCAACGCGTTTGTTTGCACGTAGACCGCACCCTGAGGCACTTGAGCGTGCAACGCACTACCCGCCGTCGTCACCGCCAAGCAGGCCAAAGAGTAATAGAACAGATTGCACCAATTTCGAAATTTCATCATTCCTCCAAGTTGAAAAACTGCATACATGAACCGCACAAGCGAATTGCACTGGGGGATTTAATCGGCTTATGAAACTCGGTGCAACATCGCTTAAAACATACTGTTGGAGCGCATACAATCTGCTGCAGTCAGTGTGCGAGTGAGTACATTTTCCTTCGGCGACTGTGCGAATGCTTACAGCTTCGCACGTCGCTGCGCAGTACGAAAAAAATGGCTTTCAGAAACTAGAAGAAAATGGTAGCGCTGACTGAGGTTACAAGCTTCGGAACCAGCAGGAACCAGCACTTACCACGGCAAGCAGACCCTGCTACCGATCGGAATTCACGCACGCCCAGATTCAGGCCACGTCTCCTGCACCTAGAGACCGATATTCGATTGGTCAACATCAGTGTCGCCAGAGCCACCCGCGAAGTCACTGCCGTGACAAAACCGCGCCGGCGTGCCGGCTTTACAGGGCTCGTCCTTCTTAATCTTCAGCATCGTAGCGATAGCCAACGCCGTGTACCGTTCGGATTAGCTTGGGCTGTTTCGGATCGACTTCGACTCGTTTTCGAAGCTGAGAAATATGCTGGTCGAGCGTTCGGCTATTGACGAAATGGTCCTCACCCCAAGCGTGACGAAAAATCGTACTCCGGTCCAGCGCCTTGCCGGCATTGTCAACCAACAACCTCAAAATTGCGATATCGCGAAGGCTCAAGTCCATCACTTCGTCGCCCCGCTTAGCCCTTAGCTCGTCCGGCAACACGACTAGGTCGCCGATCTCGAACTCAAGCTTCTTGTCCAACTGAGCTTTGCAACATCGCCGCGCTACCGCGCGAACCCGGGCTAGGACTTCCCGAACACTGAACGGTTTGATGATGAAGTCATCAGCCCCCGAATTGAAGCCGACCAACCGATCCATCTCTTCCGATTTCGCACTGATGAAAATAATGGGAACATCAGGTGACATGGCCCGAATCAACTGACACGCCTCGTAGCCGCTTTTGCCGGGCATCATCACATCCAGACAAACAAAATCCGGTTGTTGATTCTGAAACTCCGCAACGGCCTGAACACCATCGGCAACCGCAACGACTCGATAGCCTTCGCTGCGTAGCAATTCCACCAAGCCTTCACGGGTAAACTGATCATCTTCGGCGACAAGTACTTTCATGATTCACGACTCCGTAGAGTGGCTTGAAACCAACAACCTTGCTGACTCTTCTTCAAAACCAAATCGCCACCGTGTAGCCGCGCCAATTCGCGGGCGATCGATAAACCGATTCCCGTTCCAGTCGCACTACTCACGTCGTTGCTTTCGCGGCGAAACGGTTCGAACACGAGTTCTCTATTTGACGCTTTGATTCCGGGTCCGGCATCGCGGACATCGATCGTCAACTCACCATCGGCCACACAGCTATCGATGTCCAACCGCTCTCCTGTCGCGGCGTACTTCTCGACATTGCTAATCAGGTTTCCAACAATCTGTTCGAGAATATCAGTGTCCAGCGACATTGCTTGATCGTGGCTATTGGTGAGCTTAATCGCGATTCCTTTTTCCTCCAGCGAGGGACGAAACCGATCAACAATTTGTTCGATCACTTGAGCGGGCATCGCTTCGCTAGGCCGGAGACTCAAGGAATCGCGTTGATGCCTGGCGAAGGTCAGCACGTTACCAATCAATCGGCTCAACCGCTGGCTCTCAGATAAAATCACGTCTAAGCGTTTTCGAGAAGCGGTTTCAACATCGGTTTCCAGTTGATCGAAATCCCGCTCCAACAATTCGGCGTACATTCGAATATTGGTCAATGGAGTTTTCAATTCATGCGATACTTGATTCACAAAACTCACCTGCTGCTCGGCCGAACGCATGTCTCGAGCGTACTCACGAACCAAAAAATATCCGCTCAACGCCAACACGAGTGCAATCGTCGCCAACATGGCGGCCAGTCCCAGCCAACTGCCACTACCACTGGCCACCAATTGATCGTCCGGCACAAAACACTGCAAACGCCAAGAAGCTAACGGGGCGACGACCGGAATTTCACAAAAGGGTTCCGCGGATTCGTCCGGTTGGAATTGGCCCCATTGGTAGACCGGGGCACCTG
>CAZLYM010000092.1:0-14796 GCA_964563475.1 uncultured Pirellulaceae bacterium | reverse complement strand
ATGTTTTTATCGATGACTGGCTCTCCATTGAGCGTCACACTAACTTCGACTGCTGCGCCACGTGGTAGTGATGCGACGTGAGGATCGGTGGAAGTAGCGGGCACGGTCACGTCTTCATGACTGACATGAGGGTGATCCGGATGATTAATGGAGACAGTGACGGCGGTCACCACAACTTGTTCTTCGACGCTGTGATATTTTGGATACACGACCGCCGCAATTCCCTCAGCGTTGGTGGTTGTCTCCTTGGGGCCCGGATCGCCAGTCGGTTTCGCTCGCCAGTGACCATGGCCCAGCGAACTACGCACCGCCCAAGGCTTGAGTACGGCGCCCTCGACCGGTTGGCCATTCGCATCGGTAACCTGTATCGAAAACGTCAGCGTCTGCTGCGTCACGGATTCAATGCGTGGTGGAGTCTCGGCAGAAGACGAATCGGCAGTGGAAGACGAATCACACCCGGCCGTGGTGAAGATTGAAATCAGCAAGACAAGGCTTATGATCGTTTGAGCGACGGTTGCTTTTCGTGTCATCGATAGACCTTTTATACGCGAGTTCCGAGTGTGCCAATGTCTATGGTATTGTCTAGTATTGTCACCGCTTCACGCGTTCCATCCCATCGAATTCAAGTTTTTTAATCAAAACAGTTGTTTCTTGTGATTCCGCGAGCAAACTTGCTGCTTATGCGGCATCAAGAAATTCAGAGCACTTAGACACTCAGTGCCGTGATTTGAATGTTGAATCGCACGGTATCACTCGACCGGCTGGAGTGGCCCCGTTGCTTGGCTGTTCGGGGGCGTCGTGATCTCTTCCTCATGCTTCACTTGGCGAACGGCGTCGTCTTTGGACACGGACACGGGGACTGGCCGGATGAAAGAAGCAACCGGTTCTTCGGTGTGATGGAAGTATCTTTCCAATTCATAGTTAGATGCTTGATGCCCCTCTGGCAGTATTCCCAGTTCGTTGGGGATTTTGCGACCGGCGAAACGCAGGCCTTCATAGACGGAGCCCTTCTGGAACGGACCGGCTCCCAGCACCCAAGTGTTGTCGCTGGTGGTTTCCGCTTTGGCGATTCCCGATTGCCAGATCGGTTGTCGTGAAACTCGTTCGTACGCGAACACCGAGATTTTGGCGATTCCCGACTGCGAGTCATTTTTTCCGAACGCGATTTCGGGGATGGCGGGAAGAGGAATGGGAGTGTTCGTCAGCGCGGAGGCGGCACCAGCAAGCGAGCCACCTTGAGGAACACCATAAACAATTTCGTGACCGTCGGTACCTAAGGCTCCGATTCGAGGTTCGATCACGATGTCGGCATCGGTTCGTGCTTCCTGTAGCAAAGCACCTGCGGTGACAATCTGTTGCCTGAGCGAACTGACAATGTACTCCGAGTTAACGATCCCCGTGTTGGTGTTCTGCCTCAGATAGTTCGTGTCCAAGTAGCAGCGGTGGCCTTTGAAGTGCGAAAAGTTAATTTGGTTGACCGCCCCGTCCACGGCATCGGATAGCAGCAGTTGTTCCGTTGCGACTCGATTGATCGTTGTGCCGCATCCGACGCAACACGTTGTCGCGAGGATCGTGCCGAAGATCAAAACAAGTAAACGCGTCTTGCCGAGGTTGTTGTCAGGGTGGTGCATCTGTTTTGGCTGCAATGCGTGTTGCTTTTTGTCTATTCAAACGGTGGATCGATTGTGATCCGCCGCAGAAAGTAGCAACTATTGCTGACTTGCAAAACAGTTGTTATTCGAAGCGTCGAGTTCGATTGACGTTAACGTACGTGAACCGCCCAAACTGCTGACTTTATGTGGAAAAAATATTGAAAGTGTGGAGCGTGTTTACCGTAAGTGACTGATTTGAAACAGTTTACGGTAAATGAATCGATGTTGACCGACTTCGAGGTTTAGATATAATCCGGTCGTGTTGGCAAGGCTGGCAACCTTGGGGGGAATGGCTGGCGATGCCAGTTGGAGTGTTGCCGTAGTTTGCGACAAGACCGTGATTTGAGTTGTTTGCACGGTTGACATGAGAAGGGATTGGTTCGGTCGGCGGCATGAGAGAGCGCCTCTCTGTCGATTCAGGTCGAAAACAAAAGAACAACAGACCAGCTATGGAGAGGGATGGTTCTGATGAGTGCAAAGACAATTTTCACGACAGGCGAAGCAGCCAAGATCTGCAAGGTCAGTCAGCAGACGATTATCCGCTGTTTTGACAACGGGAGTCTGAAGGGGTTCCGAGTCCCCGGCAGCCGGTTTCGTCGAATTCCTCGTGAGCAGCTTTATGCGTTCATGAAGGAGAACGGGATTCCGACCGAGGCCCTCGAAAGCGGCAAGCGAAAAATCTTGATCGTGGATGACGACGAGGATTTGGTGGACCTGATGCAGGACGCGTTTGCTCGGGATGGTCGTTTTGACATCAAAACGGCCAACAACGGTTTCGGCGCGGGAATGTTGGTCAAGGAGTTTCGCCCTGACTTGGTCGTGCTGGACGTGATGCTTCCCGATATCAATGGCAAAGAAGTTTGTCAGCGAGTCCGCAACGATCCGACGATGAAGTCGGTCAAAATCATTTGTATCTCGGGCATGGTCGAGCAGAACAAGATTGCGGATCTGCGGGCTGCCGGTGCGGATGATTTTATGAACAAGCCATTCGCGGTCGACGCGTTGGTTGAACGAGGTTGCCAGATGCTGGAAATGGAAGGCACGTCGGCGACGGGCTGATCCGTTTTTGCCTCGGCTCAGTTTTGGATGCCATGCGTAAGCTTGCATGAGCATCCATGATTTTTCGATGTGAAACTTTGGGCGCTTGGGGCGACTTGTAGTTCGTAGTATAGTTGCGTCGTATGCGTGATCAAAATGCCTGAAGGCGTTGCTGCGGACTGCGTACTCTTTATTTGCCGTTACAGAAACCGTTCGTGGATTTGCGGACTCTCCTTCCATGCTCTTGCTTCCTCCAATTTCTTGGTCGCAACGGCTGGATGAGCCACCGGTGCGACTGCCCTGCCCCGTTGACGATTGGATCGGGTTGATTGCCGGCAATGATGCTTCGGTCTCGCAGATTGTCAGATCCAATCCGTCGGTGTTTCTATTTGCGTGTGAAGGCTACCAAGCCGAAACGAGCAAAGGGTTGTCCCAATGGAGCGATCTGTTGCGATGGAGTCTTGCTCGGCTTGCCCCCAGATTGATCGAGCGCTACTTTGCGGCCGACGGGACACCCGCCATTGGCACGATTGTTAACACGCATGGAACTTCCGGTGCGGCCAAACGCTGGCTCAAAGCCAAAGGTGATGTGGATCTGAACGAACGCTTGGGTGAATTCCTGACGTGCGCGACGGGGCTGGATGAAAAAGCGATCAAAATTGATCATCCCACTTGGTTGCCGACGCAATTGGTCATGGAAGCGGTTCGCAAGCGTGATGTGACGGGCAGGTTACGGCGGCAACAACTGGTCGACCGATGGACTCAAAGAGATCGCCCGGAAAAGATTGAACAGGTTCTTCAGTTGTTGCGTTTGAAGCACCAATCACTTGAGACAGCAAAGCACTTTGCGGAGCGACTGCAACTGGAAAAACTGGAGTCGATGAAGCAGCTTGCCTACGGAGCCAGTCACGAGATCAACAATCCGCTGGCCAACATTGCCAGTCGAGCTCAGGCGATGGTCCAGACGGAAACCGACTTGAGTCGCCGACAGAAACTGGCCACGATCTATGAACAGGCGATGCGGGCTCATGAGATGATTTCGGACATGATGTTGTTCGCCAATCCGCCTCGACTTCGGGTGCGTCAAACCGATCTGCGATTGTTGATTCCTGCTGTGATCCGCGATATCGAAGCATCGTTGGCTCGACAGGAAGCCTTTCACGACAAGCAAATTGATTTCG
Organism: uncultured Pirellulaceae bacterium; assembly: GCA_964563475.1. Classification (GTDB taxonomy): domain Bacteria; phylum Planctomycetota; class Planctomycetia; order Pirellulales; family Pirellulaceae; genus Mariniblastus. The sequence continues at coordinate 10,925 of CAZLYM010000092.1, read as the reverse complement.
CCGTGAGGTTGGGCCCCGGATTGCAGCCAATCGAGATCGATCCAGACCAGATTTCCGTGCTGTTACACTGCCTCGTGAAGAACTCGATGGAAGCGATTGAATCAAAGGGCTCGGTCGACTTGGACGTCCGTTTTCAAGACCGTCAGCAACTGCAGATTTCAGTGACTGACGATGGCGTCGGCGTGACGGAATTAGCCAAACGGCATTTGTTCGACCCATTTTATTCCGGTCGGGAAGCAGGGCGAGGTCTAGGGTTTGGGCTATCCAAGGCGTGGCGAATCGCTCAACTGCATGGGGCTAGTCTGATATTGGACGAAAGTCACTCACCCGGAGCCCGGTTTGTGGTGACACTCCCACTGGGGACGGACTCATGTTCGGACCATAATAAGTCGGTTCAAGAATCATCTGTCCGACTTGCCGATCCAAAGTCTCATGCCGCCTGAATTAAGCCCCTCCGAATCCGATCTCTCACGTTCCAACGTGGCGCTCTGGGCAGCGTGGATACCCGTGGTCGTCTTGATTGCATTGCTGGTGCTCAACGTTTCCATTTTTGGTGACTCTGCAACGTCTGGCGCCAACCAGATCGCGCTGTGGTTGGCGGCCATGGTTGCCGGAGTGATTGGGCGCGTACACGGAATCGGTTTTGAAACGATGGCTGGCGGGATTACTCGCAGCGTTCATTCCGCCATGTCCGCGATCCTGATTCTGTTGGTGATCGGTGCCTTGATTGGAACCTGGATGATTAGCGGCGTGGTGCCGGGGATGGTTTGGCTAGGGCTGAAACTGCTGTCGCCCGAGTACTTTCTGTTTGCTGCTGCGTGTGTAGCGGCGATCGTTTCGCTGGCCAGCGGAAGTTCGTGGTCAACCGTGGCGACGGTGGGGGTGGCCTCGTTGGGAGTCGCCAAAGCGATGGGTGTATCGGAACCATGGGCCGCGGGAGCCGTTATCTCTGGCGCTTATTTTGGAGACAAAATTTCGCCTTTGTCGGATACCACAAATCTTGCGGCAGCGATGGCCGACGTGCCGTTGTTTGTCCATATTCGACACATGCTGTGGACGACCGTTCCATCGATGACGATTGCCTTGGGTGTTTATCTGGCGGTTGGCTGGTCTAGCGATCCCTTGGTTGCCAACGACCGGACCCATGAGCTCCTGATGGCGATCGATGAAAAATTCTGGCTCTCGCCATGGTTGGCTGTGATTCCGGTTACCGTGTTCGGGTTGGTGCTATTCCGAGTCCACGCATTGGCGGCATTGCTGGTGGGTACGCTACTGGGTGGTTTGTTCGCTGCCGGGTTTCAGCCAGATGTCGTTCGAGAAATCGCTAAAGCATCAGGATTCGAGGGCAGTTATCTGCGACAAGCGTATAGCGTGGTCATTGAAACGATGGCCAACAAGGTCTCGCTGAAATCGGACAACAGCCTAGCGAACGAGTTGCTCAACGGAAAAGGCATGTCGGGGATGCTGAATACTATTTGGCTGATAATTTCGGCCATGAGTTTTGGCGGCGTAATGGAGTCGTGCGGTTTGTTGCAGCGAATCACGAATTCTCTGATGCAGTTTGCGAGATCGACTGGTTCGTTGATCGCAACGACTGCCAGCAGTTGTCTTTTTCTGAACCTGACCGCATCGGATCAGTATCTTTCTATCGTGGTGCCAGGTCGAATGTTTCGGCAAGCGTATGCCGATCGAGGTCTCGCCGGTAAAAATCTGAGCCGAACGTTGGAGGATTCGGGGACGGTCACCAGCGTGCTTGTGCCATGGAACACCTGCGGCGCGTTTCAAGCGGTCACCTTGGATGTTGCGACACTCGCGTTCGCTCCATTCTGTTTGTTCAACTGGATCAGCCCGTTGATGACCATCCTTTTCGGTTTCCTTGGAATCGGAATTGCGAAAGAAAAAAAGGATGATTGATTTTCCCGCTACCGAACGCTCAGACGCGTAGGATGTGTTGCTAGCGGGAATGATCCGGCGTTGGCATAGCGGCGTAGATATGTTAATTCCGCGTCCCCGCCGTCCTGTTTCAATCGGATTTTAAGCGTTGAGGATTGCTATGCGCCGTGTTTGTCTTTGTATGATTTTTTCTGTCGGCGTATTTGCTCAGGCCGACCTGTTCGCGCAATCATCTGATGGCTCACAGACTCGCCGATCGATCACGGCGAACGAATATATTCAATCAACGTCACCGTTGAAAAACGGTGGCAGTGTCACCAGCCGCGTTCAACCAGGAAGAAACGTGCAGACGGTGACGACCATTGCGAACTTGCCAGTGCTTGGCGCCGGTCGGGCTGCTGCATCGGGACAAGCGTCTGGATCTCAAACGAGAACGGCCGCTTCGTATCCTTACCCGGCTGCCAGTCGTCCCGCCGCAACGGTCGCTCAGCTTCCAGTACAGAATACTCAGGCAGTAAATACTCAGGCAGCGACGCGACAGACGGCGTTTCAAGTTCCCACCTTAGGGCTGACTCCCGTCGCGCGAACGGCTCAGAACTGTTGTGCTCCAGCACCGCCACAGTTCTTTCAACCGCAACAGCAAGGATTTGCTCCAGCAGCCACCCAAGCACCGTCTTTGGGCGGTGTGCCGAATCTTAACATTCAGGTTCCCGGACAGACGGGCCAGTTTGCTCAGCCAGGCCAGTTTGCTCAGCCGGGGTTTCAGGCGCCGGGCTTTCAATCGGGGACTCAGACCTACACGCCCAACTACGCGTTGCAGAGCGGCATTGGTACGCCTCAGTTTGGAAACACTGGTTTTGGAGGCGGATCGAATTGGCTGACAACATTTTTTACAGGTCGCGGCCAGTATCCTAATCTGTTGAGTTTTCGAAATCTGCCGCCAGGGACTCAGCTTGGGCAAGGAATCATCGGTCAGCCGACCGCATACGTTGATGGTCAACCAGCAAGGAATCTATTCCGCTGGCTGCTTCCTTAATTCGAGCCGTGATCAGACCTCGTTGTTCACCGGTCGAGATTTCTGGCACGGATCTTTGCCGGTCGGAAGTTTGCACTGATGGCAAAACGGGCACTCGGTTGGCTCAACGGCTTCGTCTTCTTCGTCCATTTCGTCACTTCGGTAGCCAATCGTCTCGCGCCAGCCGCAGTCTAGGCACTTCAATTCCCAAGCGTCGATGGTCAGCTCATCGGACTCGAAGTGATTGTATTTGCAGGTCAACGGGCACGACTGCCGGTCGGCATCTTGAGGGCATTTTCCGTTGGGTGGTTTTGCTGGACGCATGAGTCAGTCAAATGTTGTCAGTGGTTGAAGCAGGTCCATGTCGATCACTACTTCAAGATCTTAATCGAAGCAAGTTTGTGATTGGTTGTCTTTTATTCGTCATTAATTATCAAGCGCTCTCGATGACAAATGAGAATTGACAAATAACAAATTTGCCACACGAAAAATCTTATCACCAGCTTAACGGATCACTCGTTCGTAAGTGTAACCAATCTTGCTGCAACAACGAGTGACTAACCAAGCTCAGCCAGAATCGCATCACCCATTTCTGACGTCGATGCAGGCTTGTCATCCGGTCCGGCAATGTCACTGGTCCGCAGACCGTTGCCAAGAACGGTTCTGACCGCGGCTTCGACTCTGTCGGCCAGGTCGGCTCGCTCAAGTGAACTGCGAAGCAACATCGCCAGCGATAAAATGGTGGCAATCGGATTGGCCAGGTTCTGCCCTGCGATATCGGGGGCCGAACCATGAACGGGTTCATACATTCCTTTTCCGTTTTCATCCAGCGACGCGGATGGGAGCATGCCGATCGACCCAGTCAGCATCGATGCAGCGTCGGACAGGATGTCGCCAAAAATATTGCCAGTCACAATCACGTCGAATTGTTTGGGGGCTCGGATCAATTGCATGCAGGCGTTGTCGATGTACATGTGAGAAAGCTCAACGTCTGGATATTCCTTGCCGATCTCGATCACAATTTCTCGCCATAGTTCGGATGTCTCCAGCACGTTCGCCTTTTCGACACTGCACAGTCGCTTGTCACGTTGCATGGCGATTTTGTACGCCGAGTGTGCGATGCGACGGATTTCCGACTCGGTGTAGGTCATCGTGTTGTAGCCGCGCCGTTCACCTTGTTCGGTTGTCTCGATCCCGCGAGGCTGTCCGAAGTAGATGCCACCCGTTAGTTCGCGGACGATCATAATGTCCAAGCCCGATACAACTTCTGGTTTCAATGTCGAGGCATCGGCAAGTTCTGGATACAGAATTGCGGGACGCAAATTCGAAAACAGATTCAACGCCGATCGTATTCCAAGTAACCCACGTTCGGGGCGCAGGCTACGCTCAACCGACTCCCATTTTGGGCCACCGATAGCTCCCAGCAGAATCGCATCGCAGCGTCGAGCTAACTCCAATGTGGATTCGGGCAATGGAGAGCCATGCAAGTCGTACGCAGTGCCTCCGAAAGGCGCCTCTTCGTAGCTGATCCCTGCCGTATGTTTTTCGTTCAGGACATCGATGACTCGAACGGCCTGGGCAGTAACCTCGGGGCCGATTCCATCACCGGGAAGAATTGCAATAGTAGGCATTTTTTAATGCGGATTGGGGAATGCGGAGTTCGGAATGTTGGTCTCTACTACTTCTTCAGGAAGTATTCCATGACGTGCCAGCCAGGAAGCTTGGCCAGATCACTGGCGGTAGCAGTTTCTTCGTCATAAGTCGTTGACGAATCGGATTCGATCCCGGTTCCGCTAATCGTGAACGGGACGTCGCCGTGAGTGTGTGTCTTGGTGCTGATGTAGGTCGGATGATCCGGGCTGACCAAAATTCGGTAGTCGCCCTGCCCTTCCAAGTATGCCAGAATCGGGGCGACGATGTCCTTGTCGATCGATTCCAATGACGCGACCTTCTTGCTGCAATCGCCTTCGTGGCTGGATTCGTCGGGTGCTTCGACGTGGACGCAAACGATATCGTATTTTTCGAGTGCTTCGATGGCGTAGCGACCTTTGGCGGCGTAGTCGGTGTCGGTGTAGCCGGTGGCGCCGGGGACTTCGATGCGATCCCAACCGATCAGTGCCGCCAGCCCTCGTAACAAATCAACGGCCGTGATCATGGCTCCTTTGAGTCCATGTCGAGTTTCAAATGACTCGAGCGATGGGCGTTGCCCCAGTCCCCACAGCCAGATGTTGGTCGCAGGAGGTTTGCCAGCAGCTACGCGTTTTTCGTTGACTGGATGTCCCTTGAACCACTCCATGCTCTGGTTCATCAACTCGTTGAGCATTTGGCTGCCGGGGCCACGAGGAAAATCTTCGGCGATTGACTTGTCAGACAAATCGTGAGGCGGAGTCGCTCGCGTTTCGCTGGAAAATGGGGCAGGTTCGCCACCGGCGGGACGCAGCATCAGCAGGTTGCGGTAACTGACGCCCGGAATGAACTCCAACCGATCGTCGTCGACTTTTTCCTGAGCCGTGACGAGTAGTTCTTTGGCTTCTTCGGATGAAATGTGACCGGCGGTGAAGCTGTTCATCGTCTGGTCCTCAACCGTGACGACATTGCACCGGATGCACCAGTCTTCGGGGGCCAGTTCGATGCCTTGGGCTGCCGCTTCGAGCGGAGCGCGACCGGTGTAGTTGGCGACCGGGTCGTAACCAAGCAGGCTCATGTTCGCCACCGCGCTACCGGCTTCAAACTGAGTCGGCGTGTGGTTGGCTCGACCGACGACTCCTGCCGCTGCGATTTTGTCCATAGTCGGCGTGTTGGCAGCAGCGAGGGGCGTTTTTCCACCGAGTGATTCCTGCGGTTCGTCGGCACAGCCGTCGGGGATAATGATGACGTATTTCATGAAGTGGTTTTCGGTTTTCGGTGTGAGGTTTTCGGTGTGAGTTGTGTGGTTTTCGATTATTCGTGCGAGGTTAATCGAGGATCCGTAATCGTTCGGCGACTTGAGCCACACAGTCAAGTTTTTCAATTTCCGCAACCGCCAAGCTGGCATTCTTTTCGGCCGACTCCTTGGTCACGATGACCAGCGGCACGCTTCCGCTATTGGTCAGGTCGCTGTCGTGCTGATACACCGACGCGATCGAGATATTGTGCTTGCCTAACACGCCTGCGAGTTGAGCCAAAACGTTGGGCTCGTCTTCTACGTCAAAGCGAAGATAGAAACGACCTTCTAGGTCACCCGGATCGCCCACGTCGACTCGCGTTTGGCCTTCGGCCCACAGTTCGAGCGTTTCAAAAGTGATCTTTGCACGTCCAACAGCCACGTCGATCATGTCTGCCACAACCGCCGATGCGGTCGGCATCTGTCCCGCTCCTTGCCCGTGAAAGAAGACAGGCCCCACTGCGTCACCAATCGCGCTGACCGCGTTGTAATTGGCTCGTACTTCCGCCAGTGGTGTACCAATCTTGATCAGCATTGGCCCAACCATCAGTTGCAGTTTATTGTCGACCAATTTCGAGTACGCGATCAGTTTGACTCGGTAACCAAGCTGACGTGCGTATCGCAAATCAGACTCGTCCAGTTTGTCGATGCCTCGTTTGGGAATCTTTGTCCAATCAGGACGCGCGCCAAAGGCAAGATGGGACAGGATCGCAAGTTTTTGTACGGCATCGGTGCCGTCGACGTCCATCGATGGATCGGCTTCGGCATAGCCCAGTTCCTGGGCTTCCTTGACGGCTTCGGCATACGAAGCACCTTCTAAGTCCATCCGGGTGATAATGTAGTTGCTGGTTCCGTTGAGGATTCCCTGCAAGGAAACAATTTGGTTTGCAGACAGGCATTGGCTGATGTTGGCGATGATCGGAATCCCGCCCGCAACCGATGCTTCGAACGCGATGACTCGCCCCAGTTCGCGGGCGCGATCGAACAGTTCGGGCCCGTGTTGAGCCATCAGCGCTTTGTTTGCGGTGACGACGTCTTTGCCGGCCTCCAGTAGTTTCAGCATGATGGTCTTGGCGGGTTCAATACCGCCGATCAGTTGAGCCACCACGGTGACGCTGTCGTCATCAATGACTTTCTGAACATCATCGGTGACGAGATCTGTGGGCAGATTGACATCGCGTGGTTTGTTCAAGTCACGCACGACGGCATGCGTCAGCCATAACTGCCGGCCGGCATGTCGGCCGATGCGGTCTCCGTGGTCGTAAAGAAGCCGAGCCACACCGGCTCCTACGGTACCCATGCCAGCGATGGCGACGCCTGTTTTTTCCATTTTGCTGAACGCTGTCAGAGGGGTGAGTCCCACGCAACAATCAACGATTTTGCTTTCATGGAACGCGATTTTCGAAGCGACTATGTTAGTTTGCATCGACGAAATTCACCAGTCGTCGCCGCAAGCACCGCTGATTTCGAGCAGGTAACCGCTTGCTTTGCTCAAAGCGAGGCGGAGTGGGACTTGTTGTTCTGGCCAGAAATGAGCCAACCGGAGGACTTGCAGCCGTTTTTTGTCCCGGCCGCTTGGGTTGTGGGCCGTGACGGCAAGGTGGTCGCATCGCATATTCGAGGCGATGCGATTGAGGATCATTTGGAACAGTTACAGCGGGATTGACTTCGGGCTTGTCCAAATCCGGCGATCGGCGTAAACTGACGCCCATTGAGGTAAACCATTTTTCGACCATTTTTGCCGCTGTTGCGTGAACGTTGGGGCGGGTATCGTGTCGAGTAATTAGGGGACCGGTGGGAGCTTGTATTGGCGTCCCGACGATCGTTTTATCTTGATGAAAACTTTAGGACGGATGGCTGAGTCTGGTTTAAGGCACCGGTTTTGAAAACCGGCGTGCGTTCGCGTACCGGGGGTTCGAATCCCTCTCCGTCCGCTGTTTTTCTTGCCTCTCTGGCAGTCCCGCAACGCCCAACCCTGTTTGAACAAGGGGCGTAATCTTGGCGTATCGTAAGGTTGGCATACGTGTCTGGCCGCAACGTCAGTTTCCCTGAAGCGTTTTTGAGGGAATGTTGGTTAGTTGGAAGCTGTTCCGCATGATGGTTTTGCCGCCGACGGACACCGTCGCACTAAAGTCAAACATCGGATCGATGTGCTCGTTCAACCGGACGTTGATTTGAATCTCGTCACCCGGACGAGCGAATCCTCGATATCGAGACTGTTTGACTTTAACGAGTACGCCCAAAGCATGCTCGTTGAAGAGTGGATCGTGCGTGTTGTATTGCTCCATCGGGTTGTACTTTGCCGCGATCAGGATGCCGGCCGACTGAGTGGTCATCTCCTGCATCATCGCGCCGGGTAAAATCGGAGCCCCAGGGAAATGGCCGGCGATGAAGAACTCGTCACCCACGATTTTCGATTTCGTGATAATTTCCTGATCAGAAATGGAAACAATCTCCTTGATCAACAGGTAGGGGGCGCGGTGATGGAGATAATCTTCAATACGATCAAATTCGTGTTGGTAGTGATTCATGAGTGTTCGCTAGGTTGGAACGCCTGTTTAGAAATTCGGGAGTCCGGGAACTGTCGGAGCCGGACCAGCGGGAGATGAAAGGGTGCGTGAGTTTTAGTCCACGATGGGCCGCCTGACAACTTACGCTTAACCGTGCTGGTCGACTTCTTCATCACCGATTTATTTTAACTGTGATGCTGAACCGGTAAGTCAAGCGAATGAGGCAGTCGTTGGTGCATGGTGCGCACGAAAAAAGGCGTCTCGATTCAAGTTCGAGACGCCATGATCATCAGGTGAATACTGTCACTGGGACAGTCGTGCTTGCAGTGTTACGCGTCTGGATTGGCTTGGTGGAATACGGCTCGGTAGACAACGCCTGCCAATGCGGCACCTGCTGCCGGAGCGGCGAAGAACAGCCATATTTGAGCTATAGGCCAACTCTGTCCGTTGGTCATCGCGACGATTGCTGGACCAAGGCTTCGAGCTGGGTTCACGCTACAGTTGGTAACGGGAATGGCGAATAGGTGAATCAATGTCAAGCACAGTCCAATTGCCAACCCAGCGAAACCTGCTGGTGAACGCCAATCGGTTGAACCAAGTATGACCATCAGGAAAATGAAAGTCAAAACTGCTTCAGTAACGAAAGCTGCGACCATGCTGTACTTGCCTGGAGAATGTTCACCGAATCCATTGCAAACTCCCGCGTACGTCGCTGGGTCATAACCATCGGCTCCACTACAGATAAAGAACAACAAAAAAGCGGCAATCACACCGCCGGCGAACTGTGCCACAAAGTAAGGAACGACATCTTTGACATGCATGCGACCGCCCATGAAGGCTCCCAGCGTGACGGCTGGATTTAGGTGTGCACCTGAAATGTGCCCAATTCCGTAGGCCATTGAAACGACGGTCAGGCCAAATGCTAGTGACACGCCCACGAATCCGATGCCCAGATGAAGTGAGTCGGGGGCGGGGCTTGTAAAGCCTGCTGCCAGCAATGCCGAGCCGCAACCGGCGAACACCAGCCAGAATGTACCGATCAGTTCAGCGAAAAATTTTCGGGAGACGTCCATTGAGTTTTCCTTTTTCAAAAGGGTAGTAAGGGAAAGGGGGAGCGCCAGCGCACAAATGTGCCCAACGGCGAGTAAGTAGTTGTTTAGTGGGTGGGTAGCAAAAGAACTGCTAGGAAAGAGTTGAAATATATTCAAAGCGTTTGCCAGCGGCCATTTGCTCGCGTTTTTCAGCTCGAAACGCTGTCCACGGCCAGCAAGTTGGATTCGCTTGGTTTGTGTTTTCTCTCGGAAAATCGGCAGAAATGACCCGATGTCATGAAGAATATGCACTTTTTTGCAATTGTAATGGTTCACCCGCCGGACAGATTGGTGACAGCTCATTTTAATGGCTGTTGTCGGTGCACTTTGTGTGTCTATCATGGTTGCTTGTTAAAACTCTATAAATCGTGTTGGAAAAATTAATGGCTTCTATTAAACGTATTCTGGTCGCTGGTGGCGCCGGATTTTTGGGTTCTCATTTGTGTGAGCGGCTTGTTGAGCAAGGACACGATGTGATCTGTCTGGACAACTTTTTCACCAGCCAGAAAACCAATGTAACCCATCTGTTAGATCAAGCTAATTTTGAACTCATTCGTCATGATGTGGTGGCTCCGATTCTGTTGGAAGTGGATGAGATCTATAACTTGGCTTGTCCGGCTGCCCCGGGGCACTACCAGTACAACCCGATCAAGACAATGAAGACGTCCGTGCAGGGATCGATCAACTTGTTGGGGATGGCCAAACGATGCAACGCGAAGATTTTCCAAGCTTCGACCAGTGAGGTTTATGGTGATCCGGAAGTTCATCCGCAACCCGAGTCCTATCGCGGCAGTGTCAACCCGATTGGGATCCGGGCTTGCTATGATGAAGGTAAGCGAGCTGCGGAAACGTTGTTCTTTGATTATCACCGAATGCACAAAACAAATATTCGCATCGGTCGTATCTTTAACACGTATGGGCCCAGAATGCATCCGTTCGACGGCCGAGTTGTCAGTAACTTCATTGTGCAGGCGCTGTCTGGGCAGGACATCACGATTTTTGGAGACGGTTCACAGACTCGTTCCTTCTGCTACCGCGATGATCTGGTCGAGGCGTTTATTCGGATGATGGCCGCTCCGGACGAGATCACCGGCCCGATCAACATGGGGAATCAGGGCGAGTACACGATTAAGGAACTGGCTGAATTGACTCTCGAGATCGTCGGCAGCAAGTCAAAGTTAGTCTACAAGCCACTTCCACCTGACGATCCGACTCGACGCCAACCGGATATTACGCTTGCGAAAAAGCACTTGGACTGGGAGCCAAAAGTGCCGTTGCGTGAAGGGTTGACGAAAACGATTGAATGGTTTCGGGATATTAATCTAGAGAGCTATCGCCCACCGACTCCGAATCATTGATTTCAAAACAACGATACGTTTTGTTGTTTTGACAACGCGTCAAATCAGTGAGATGATGTCGGCGCTAGGCTTTGGCAATGTAGGCTCTCGGAAGTTCAAGTTCTGGCGGCCTTAGGTTCCAGTAGCATTAGGTTC
>CAZLYM010000091.1:3291-14965 GCA_964563475.1 uncultured Pirellulaceae bacterium | reverse complement strand
CACGTTGCGCGGCTGCCTTGAGCCGTATGCATCCGGCCGTCAGGGTGACAGCCGGGCAAATCTTCTGCGTAAAATTCGTCCAGCACCATTTCCCATGCCGCCAAGTCGCGAACCTTCACAAATCGCGAACGGACGTCGTTATGCTGTGGATGCAAAATCGAATACTTGATGCCGAACTTTCGCATCAACGGACCGACTCGTTTTTCGCCGTACAACGACTCGGCCAAAGCGTAGTGCTCTTTCAAAACCTCACGCTGTTCAAACAGTGACGGAGGATCTGGTAGTGGCTTTCCTTCCGCCATCGCTCGAGCCTGTGAAAATATCCACGGGTTGCCGATCGCTCCACGAGCCACCGTGACACCGTCGACTCCGGTCTGAGCAATCATGTCAAAGCAATCCTGAGGCGTAAACAAGTCGCCGCTACCAAGAACCACTCGATCGCCCGCATGATCCTTCAGCTTCTTCAAAAACTCCCACTTGCTGGGGCCAATGTACCGCTGTTGAACCGTTCGGCCGTGTACGGTCACGGCAGCGATGCCAATCTCAAACGCACCGTCAAGAATCTCAAAGAAGTTGTCTTCGCTTTCCTGAGTGTCGTCGATGCCACGCCGCATTTTCATCGACACGGGAATCTCGTCTGGAACAATGTCTCGCGTCCGTTGGACGATCTCCAACGCCACATCCGGCTGACTCAAATGAAATCCACCTCGGCAACGCCCCAGCACTTTTTTGACCGGGCAACCGAAGTTAATATCGATCACGTCAAAACCTGCTTGGACCAGCTTTGCCGCCCCCGCCGCAAACTGTTCTGGTTCGGCACCCATTAACTGGCCACCCACCGGATGTTCCTCGTCCGAGATATGAAGAAAATGGCTAGTGCGTTGTCGGTCCTTCAGTTCGACCAGAAACTTGTCCAGCATCACCTCGCACACCGTGTACGGAGCCCCCAACCGCCGCGCAATGACTCGCATGGGCCAATCGCTATAGCCGGACAGCGCCGCTTGAACGATTGGAAAACCAATGTCCACATTGCCGATGCTCAGCGGTTTCAGTTCAGGAATATTCGCGATCGAGGTCATGAGTCCATGCTGGGGACGAGTAAATAAGGTCGCTTGGGAGTCGTTCCTATGCTTGGGAAGCACCCCATGCCAAAGAACAGCCCCTATGGTAGCGAAAGCCTGAAAAAATTCGAGCCGGATTGCTGACAAACTGGAGTGATCTATGACGCCGCAACGGGATGCGATACGCTGAACACTTCTGACTATTCCATCGACTCATTTGCCCACGGCTGGCTGTGTCCGACGAGTTCCTTCAATCGCTGCTTCCTTACTGGCCGACTGCTGTCGGTTTGCTGGTCTTGATCGCGATCATTGCGCTGATGAGAATGCATTCGGCGCCCGCAAAGCTGCCGTATCGATCGCGCAAATCCTTGCTGACAAAATCTGAGCTCCGATTCTATAAATCACTCCAAAAGGCCGTTCTCGACGACTGGGAGATTTTTGCCATGGTTCGGATCGCCGATCTGATCCGAGTCGAATCGCAGACGCGAAACTATCGAAGCTGGCTGAACAAGATCTTGGCCAAACACATCGACTTCGTGCTGTGCCATCCGGGAACGCTTGAGCCAGTCGCGTGCATTGAACTGGATGACGTTTCGCACAACCGCCCCGAACGAATCGAGCGTGACGAGTTTGTAAATCACGCGTTCGATTCGGCTGGCCTACCATTGATTCGGATCGAAACCCAACCTCAGTACAAGGCTCGTGAGATCCGCGACCTGATCGAGGCAAGTATTTAGATGAAACGATCTGACGAGGGATCGTTCGGCAAATGGTTCACAGCCCGAGCGATCTACTACCCTACCCTGTTGTGGAACCTGTCGCTTGGCCGCTGGCTGAAGGTCCGCAACTGGTGGGATCCGATTGACGATTACATCATCCTAGGCGCCGTGCCGTTTCCGCGTGACGTGCCAAAACTTGCGGACTTGGGAGTTCGTGGGATCGTCAACACGTGCGAGGAATACGACGGGCCGATCAACGAGTACCAGCAGTTCGGCATCGAGCAGTTTCACATGCCCACGATCGATTTTACTCATCCCGCCGACGACGATATTTCCAACGCAATTTCCTTCGTCGAAAAACACAGGGGCGACGGAGGCAAAGTTTACATCCACTGCAAAGCCGGACGCGGACGCAGCGCGACCGTGGCAATCTGCTGGCTGATGAAATCTCAAGGCATCACCGCCGCCGAAGCTCAGCAAAAACTAACCGACGCTCGCCCGCACGTGAACCAACACCTCACCGACCGCCCGGTGGTTCAACGCTTCGAGAAAGCGCTAAGCGAATCTTCTTAAGCATGCCGTTGGACAAACGAACGTCTCAGCCAAATCGACTACTTTCGCAGGTCCGCTGGCACCTCAGACAGCACTTCGTCACTCAGCACGTAGGATTGACCGACCAGTTTTGCATCGTGGTTGATCAAGTCTGGGTAGCGAACGCCGGGCAATACTTCAATGGCAAAAATTTCTTGAACGCCTTCCTCAAAACGGCAGAAGCCCAACGTCTCACCCGTTTCGATATTCAACACCCACACGCCGCACGTCCGCTCTTCTGCTTCTTTCAATCGCTCAACCAATGGAATTCCGCTAAACACGGCGGATTCACGGACTTGAGAAAGACCAATAAAAGCAAGCGGACCATAAAAGCTTAGCCCTCGAGTAAATCCAGGGAACTGCGCGATCGATTCGTACTTCCCGGTCGCCAGATCGACCGTGCCAATCGTGCCTTCCCCGCTTTCCAACAACCACAGCTTGTCTTTGTACCAACGAGGCGAATGCGGCATCGACAGACCTTTGGTGATGATCTCGTGCGATTCGACGTCCAGTAACAATCCGCCGTCACGCTTGTTCTCACGCCAACCGCCCGGCTCATTGGTTGCCCCTAACGCAGTAACGTATTTTACCTTGCCGTCGCGAGTCGCCAGTCCGTTCAGATGACAGTTGTCGCCCGGAGCAATCTGCTTGATCCACTTAGGTCGCCAGATTGGCTCGAAACTGTTCTCTTCACTGCGTCTTGCCAGACAGCTGAACGCGGTGTTAACAAAAACCAGTTCCTTCTGATCGCCCGCATCGACATAAGCCATTTCGTGGATATCGATATTTCCTGTGCAGTGACTGCGACGCGGAAGAAAGCACGCGTCATGTTTTGCGGAGACGCTGGGATAGTCTTCCGATTCGTCCAGCTTCGCACAAACCGCCGGCACGTTGTGGAACTCCCAGATATCGATGCCACACCCCACAGCCAGTCGACCGCCGTCCCGCGCGAGCCCCATCGGTTTGTTCAAATTGCGAAAGTGTGTGTTCAGCACGCCACCGTCTTCACGCAACACGACCAGTTTGCCGGCCTGATAGGTCGTTACTAGCACGGACGACGCAATTTGATTCAGCAGTTGGGGAAAACTGTTGGTATGAACGCTTCGCAGCGGGTCTGCGGCGGGGTTTTTCGGTTCCGCGCTAGATTCCGTTTTAGGATCCGCATTGGTTTCCACATTCGGTTCCGCCTTAGTTTCCACATTAGGGTCTGCGCTGGCTTCCGCGTTAGTTTCGGCATTGGTTTCAGCGTTCGAATCAGACATGGCAATATCAACTTCCTCTAAATTTCGCCCCTCAGGCTACGTCAGTATTCTTCGCGGGTGATTTTTCCCGGTTATCGAACACTCTACGAACGGAGCCTCACTTTGTATAAACCCAATTGTAGACAGGACACGGACTGTTTGGCAGTGGGAAGCATTGCCTTGGTCGACACAAAGCCCGCACCATGATCGAACCATTTGAACCGAACCACTGTCTGCATCCATGAAATATCTTCTATAATCAGGGCGATCGTGTCCGGCGACGGACTACAACCGGCACGATCACGTTTTCGAACGCGATAACACGACAGATTGATGAAGGAGCAGCATTGAGCGACACGGTTGAATCGCAGAATTCAAGGAGGATTTTTCTTGGCCTCGAAGCCCCACCCCTGCTGTCGGCGTCGAAATGGCTGGTTGATCAGTATCGGTCTGAGTCACGCTTCGGCCCGACATTGGATCTGTCCAATACATTGGTCGTCCTCCCGACCGCGCGATCAAAACACCGCTTGCTGCAATTGCTTGTTCAGACCGCCGGTGAACAATCCTTGATATTCAATCCACCTTGGATCATGACGATCGGTGCATTGCCCGAGCATCTTTATGTCGCCGAGCGCCCGCTCGCATCCGAACTGACGCAACACATCGCTTGGGTCCGTGCAATTGAACAGACGCCACCGGAGGATCTAAAACCTCTGTTGGGAGAAGACCGCCCTGCGTCTCAAGCAGAATTCCAGTCGCTGGCGACCGTGATCTCGCGGTTGCACATCCGCCTAGCCAACGACATTTGGAGCTTCAGCAGTGTGCATCGTTATGTGGCGGCCGACAAAAGCTTTCTTTCAAACGAAGCCGCTCGCTGGGAGACGTTAACCGGCATCCAGCAGCGCTACTACAAATTACTAGCCGAGGAAAATCTGTGGGACAGATTTGGTGCTCGCAACTACGCGGCAGCCGGACTGTTAAAAGCCAATGAAATTCGCTGCGCCACCGATCGAGACATCGTGCTGGTTGGTTGTGCCGATTTGAATCGCTCGACATCCGAAATGCTTCGACAGGTCGCGGCCAACAAGGGATCAACAACCGGCGAAAGACCACAAGTCACTGCGTTGATCGCCGCCGACGACGCGTACGCGGAACATTTCAACGCGTTTGGAAGCATCGTAGCCGACCGCTGGCTGGACACCAAAATCCCACTGCACGATTCGCAAATCCTGATCGCCGACCGCCCTGCCGACCAAGCGTTCGCCGTCGCTTGGCACTTGGCAAATCGACAAACGGACTCCCAAACCCAACCAACACTCGCGGCCGATCAAGTAACCGTCGGAGTCCCCGATGAAGCACTGGCTCCGCTGATTGAACGCAGCCTAAGATCGATTGGCTTAGATTCTCGCCACCTAGCAGGCAAACCGGTCATCCGATCTGCACCTGCTCGGTTGCTATTCGCAATTAGCGAGTACGTTGCCAGCCAGCGTTATGACGCCTTCACTTCGCTGGTTCGACACCCAGATCTCTTCGACTGGATTTCTCGACAAGTCGAATCGGAATCGTGGCTGCACCAGCTGGATGTTTTTCAAAACGCTCAACTCCCCGGTTCGTTTCCGCTCAACCAAAAATTGCCGTTTGGCGACCCGAGTGTTATCGCAACGGCGATCGACCCGAAAGATCCAACATCGGCGAAACGCGCCGAACGAAACTCCCAGTCTGCCGATCAGTTGAATCAGGTTTTTAACGCTGTCGCTCAACTTCTGCAGCCCGTGCTTGGGCCATCCCAACCTATCGCCGATTGGTCTCCCGCATGGAGCCAAGTGCTGATCGACGTTTATCGCGACCGCCCACTCGATCTGGACAATCCTGCTACCGATACCGGCCAGATAGTCGACACCACGCTTGCCGCTTGCGAAACAATCCTGACCGCGTTGGCCTCACCAGATGACGTACCCGCATCGTTTGCGTTAAAAACTTCGGCGGTCGAGGCATTGAATTGGGTTATGGAGTCATCGGCGGGTGAGCGAATCGCCTCAACCGCCAATCCAGACGCAATCGAACTGGCGGGTTGGCTGGATCTTTCGCTTGACGATGCACCGACCATGATCGTGACCAACTTTAACGAGGGCAAGGTTCCGACGTCGGAGATCGGACACCAATTCCTTCCCAACGCACTGTGCGAACTTCTGGAAGTACAAGACAACAACCGCCGCTACGCGCGTGATGCCTATGGACTGCTGGTCATCGCGAGCGTGCGTGACGACTTGCTGCTGATCACCGGACGACGAGACGAACAGGGCGAACCGTTGCGGCCAAGCCGGCTGCTGTTTGCCGACACTCCTGAAACGGCCGCCCGTCGAGCCCGTGCGTTCTTCAATCATGTCGCGAAAACCCGACATGAAAACTGGCTGACGATGGGACACGCCCCTGTCACTCAACAGCGAATTTCCATCCCTCAGCCCGCCGTCACAAGCGTGCCGGAAAACTTGACCGTCACCAGCTTTCGCGAATACATTAAGTGCCCGTACCGATACTACTTGAATAAAGTGCTGCGACTAGAAACGGTGTCCGACGATCTGACCGAGCTTGATGGTGGTGCGTTCGGCGATCTATGCCACAACGTTTTGGAAGCATTCGCCAACGACCCAATCAAGGACTCATCCGATGAAGACGCGATCGCGGAATTTTTCTCACAGGAACTAGACCGCCAAGCGAGCGAATTTTCGCGAGGCAATCGATTACCGGCAGTCCGCATTCAGGTCGAACAACTTCGCCAACGATTGATTGCCTTCGCCCCGAAGCAAGCAGAACATCGTCGCTCCGGCTGGCGCATCGTCAGCACCGAAGAATTGCTCCATCACGAAATGAATGTGGACGGCAAGCCGTTTACGATTCGCGGAAAAATTGATCGAGTCGATCAGCACGAAGAAACAGGACAAGTCGCTGTGTGGGATTACAAAACGACCACAGGCGGTCCCAACCCTGACAAAAAACACTACGCCTCAATCAAAGGCAAATGGAAGGACTTGCAACTGCCCCTCTATCGATACTTGGTTCAAGAGGTTGACGCGGTTGCGGGTGCGGATTTTGATAACTTGATCGTCGGGTTTGTGCTGCTGCATGAAAATGCGAACGACATCGGATTCTGTCCCTCAGAAAAACTACTGCCGATGCAGGATTCGGCCGACGAAAAATTTCGCGAGATTGTCCGTGGGCTTCGAGCCGCAAACTTCTGGCCACCCGTCTATCCGCCGCCCGAGTACTCGGATGACTACGCGGCGATCTGCCAAGATCATGTCTTTGAGCAATTTGCTATCGCGGACGAGGTGTCGTCATGAGTCGCAACGAAACCGCAGCCCTAGAGCTTGAGGGGCAATTCCCGAACGAAGTCATCCGCGCCTCAGCCGGGACGGGCAAGACGTTTGAACTTTCGAATCGATACTTGCGTTTGCTTGCATCGGGAGTGGAATCGAATTCGATCCTCGCGACCACGTTCACTCGAAAAGGAGCGGGCGAGATCCTCGACAGGATCATTGGCCGTCTCTCTGCCGCGGCATTGGATGATGAGGCGGCCGCCGAGCTATCGGAACAGTTGCAGTGGAAACTGACCTCCGCACGATCCGCCGATGTCTTGCAGACTTTGCTGCAAAACTTGCATCGCCTAGAGATCGGAACACTCGATAGTTTCTTCAATCGATTTGCCAAAGCCTTCAGCATGGAATTAGGCTTGCCGGCTACGTGGGAGATCGTCGAGCAGCAGGTGATCGAGCGGATTCAAGATCAGGCGATCGAACAAATTCTGTATGCCGATAATGTTGAACATCTGCTGCACATGATGTCACATGGCGAGGCGAAGCGTCGAATCGCGACAGAGATTCGCGACACCGTTCGTGACTTGTACGAGGTGTTTACCGAATCAACTGCCGATGCGTGGGAACAGATTCCGCGCTCCAAAGGATTCCTGGACGAATCGGCTCTGGCAGCGTTAGTTGAATCGTTCCCGGACGTTGAGTTACCCGACCTGAAATCATGGCGTACAGCGTGGGACAAGTTGGCGCAACGGTTGGTCGATGGGGAATGGGACAAAATTGTCGGAGACGGAATCGTCGGCAAGGTTGCAGCAGGTGAAACGAAGTACCAAAGACGCGAGATCCCGGACGGTGTTCATACCGTCGCGAAAAAAGTGCTCGATCACTGTGCGGCGCTGATCACGAATCAACTGATCGCTCGAAACATGGCGACACGAGACCTGCTGAAGCTCTTTGGCGACGAATATGAACCTCTCAAAAGCAGCGCCGGTCAGCTTCGATTCGACGACGTCACCTCTCGACTATCTGACTTCATCGAATCGATCAGCGTCGAAGGGTTGTCCTTTCGCCTAGACAATCAGATTCGCCACCTGCTGCTGGACGAATTTCAGGATACATCGCCGTCGCAGTGGAACGTGATGAGCCCCTTCGCGAAGCGAGTCACCGAACTGGACGACGCAACCAGCTCATTCTTCTGCGTGGGCGACGTCAAGCAGGCGATTTTTGGTTGGCGAGGCGGCGCGGCAGAGATTTTTGACCGAGTCGAAGGCGAACTCCCGAACCTCGCCACGACCGCTCCTCGCACCAAAAGCTGGCGCAGCAGTCCACACGTCATTCAGTTTGTGAACCTCGTCTTTCAAAACTTGGATCGGTTTGCACCCGACCCAAAGAAGTACCAAAAGGTCGCGCAATCCGTTCATGCTTGGCAGGACTGGTTCCAAGAACACGAAACGGCTCGCACCGATCTGGACGGCTGCGCGACGGTTGAGTTCGCCGACGCGATCATTGGCGATGACGGAAAACCTGACAGCAATACGAGCCTGTTCGCGTCGACGGTGGCAAAGATCCAACAATTGAACGAAGACTTGCCCGAATCAAAATCGATTGGCGTACTGGTCCGTAAAAATGCTGAAATCGGTGAGATCATTTTTCGCTTGCGACAGTTAGGCATCCCGGCAAGTGAAGAAGGTGGTAACCCGCTGACCGATTCCGCGGCGGTCGAAGTCGTACTAGCGGCTTTGAAGCTTGCCGATTCACCCGGCGACAGCCTCGCCCGGTTCCGCGTTTCGCATTCGCTGCTTGGGCCTTACCTAGGCATCGACCAACAAACGGCCGACAACCGATCGACATGCGAAGAACAAGCAATCGCCGCATCTAAAAACATTCGCCGGCAACTGGTCACCTTGGGTTACGGCCCGTTCATTGAATCGCTGGCTCGCGTGCTCTCCCCTGATTGCACGCCACGCGAGGCGACTCGATTGCAACAATTGGTGCAGGTGGCGTACACAAGTGAATCAGGTCGCGACAACTGGGAACTTCGCCCCGGTCGATTTGTCCGTTTCATCCGAGACGAATATCGAGCGGTCGAACCATCGTCAGCACGAATTCGCGTGATGACCGTCCACAAGTCCAAAGGGCTAGAGTTTGACGCAGTGGTTGTTCCGTTGCGGAGCGGTCGTCACGATCAATTGGTTGGGCGACCGCCGAAAGTGATCACCGGCCGCCCAAGTCCGACAGAGCCGATCGATGTCGTGACCCGGCACGTGAGCAAAGAGACTCAGGCTCTTCTACCCAAAAGCGTACAGAAACACTTTCTTCATCACGATGATCAAGTGATCCGTGAAGCAATGTGTTTGCTGTATGTGGCGCTGACCCGAGGCGTGCACGCGACTCATGTGATTCTCGGCCCGGACACGAAATTGAGATCCGCCACCGCAGCCAGCGTCGTGCTTTCAACCGTCGCCGACAAGGACAGAGAGAAAGATGATAGTTTGCTGGTCCATGAATCTGGCAATTTGAATTGGCATGAGAAATACTCGAACGCGACTGACGAAAACCCGGCGGCTTCAACCGAGCAGGGTGACTACGCCTCCTTCTACTTGCCCGCCGATGCCTCTCTGAGTGAACATTCCATCGCACGAGAGGTGCGTTCAGGTCGTGGCGTTGCTAATCGGTTTCCGTCTGCCAGTGATAAGTTCTCGGGACGCACCTTCGGCGATCGACTACGTCCTCAGCAAAACCAACGCGAAACGACAACCGGATCCTTGCTCCATGCCTGCTTTGAACAAATCGATTGGCTGGATCAATCCACTCCTCCAACCGACCAAGCCCTGACCGATCGTCTTCGGATGATCAATCCTGACCTCGATTTAGTCCAAGCAGCAATTGAAACGTTTCGTACTGCGACTGAAGGCCCAAACATAAAGCAATTGCTAACCCATGACCAACAACTAGATCAACAGGAAGCATCTGAGTTAGCCGTCCTAAACGAGTATCGGTTTTCAGTTGCGACCGAATCCGGTCTACTTTCGGGCTCGATCGACCGACTGATTCTTTCCTACGTTGGCGACCAACTTGTTAATGCTCGAATCATCGACTTCAAATCTGACAACGTGACGACGGAATCGGCAACCGCTCGCAGCGAATCCTATCAAGCCCAGATGGATGCCTATGCCGAGGCCGTCACTTCCATCTTCAAACTTTCGGCCCAGCAAATTTCCCGATCGATTGTTTTCACCAAGATCGATCTAGTCCTTGAGGTAGCAAACGAAAGCACCAACGCCGGTCAAGCTGAAAAACCATCGCCAAAATCGCCCGATTCACACTCTAACAAACCGACTGATCGGCAATCCAACCAAAAAACGCTCTGGTAATACAAGTACGACATAGAGCCAGTTCGAACACCTTTGTCTCAATTGAGTCCAAGTCATGCAATCAAAGTTAATCTTCGCCTTCACGTGGACGCTACTAATTTTTGGTTTTGGTGATTCGTGCGTCATCAACATCGCCGCGCAACATGTTGCCAATCCCCCTGCTTCAACCGCCAACGTGGATGAGGCGAAAGAGAAAGTCAAACGTGCGGGACCTGAAGGGGATCTAAAGTCCGCTGAATTGACCACGGCCAATTTCGCTGATGTCGCCGCACGTACATATCAGGAGATCGCTGCACACGGAGCAACGAATGTTTTACTGGTCGTGGACATCGACAACACGATCCTCGCGATGGATCAACCGCTCGGCAGTGACCAATGGTACAACTGGCAATACGATTTCATTTTTCGAAACGTCGAATCCGAATTCCGTGTCGCCAGAGACTTGGATGAATTGCTTCGAATCCAGGGAGTCCTGTTTGCGTTGGGAAAAATGCATCCACCCGAACCTTCTCAGCCGCAACTGCTCAAGGCACTACAAAATGGACGTTGCAGCACGATCGTGCTGACTTCACGTGGACCAGAATTTCGCAATGCGACCGAGCGAGAACTGAAACGCAACGGATACGACTTCACTGATTCTGCGTTGGAGATCATCGAGCCAACTCGCGGGCGCTTCTTGCCCTACGACAAGACTCGTCCGAATGCAAACGGTTTGTCCGGCGAGGAACTGGCTTCGTTACGAGACCCTCGACCAATTTCTTATTCTGCTGGCATCATGATGACGGCCGGGCAACACAAAGGCTACATGCTACGAACACTGCTTGCTCGTTCGCGCCGAAACTTCAAAGCCATTGTGTTTGCGGATGATCATAGCAAACACACCAAGCGAGTGACGGAAGCCTTTGCGGACTCGGCAATCACCACCGCTTGCTTTCATTACATTCGCGAGCAACCGAACGTGGACGCGTTCAATGAGGCCGACAAGCAGCCCATTGCAAACAAATGGAATGAGCTAAACGACTCGATCAAAGCAGCATTTGAAGGTTCATAGGTCTACTTTACACGAGATGAGGTGCTGCGTGCGAGCTTCCCACTCCAAATTCCGACCTCCGACCTCCGAGCTCATTTCCTTCCCGGATTCGTCTCTAAGTCTCGAAGGGCCTTGCCACCTTTCAATCGCCATGACTTCAACTGCCCTGAAAAATTGCCTGCAAAGACAATGCCAGATTCGTCATTGACGCAGACTGAAGTAATGATCTCGCCGGATCCTTTGAACTGGCGAACTGCCTTCCCCTTCAAATTCCACAGCAACACCTTTTTGTCTCGACCGCCAGATACGAGTTCGCCTGTCCGTGTAAAATCGATCGACAGACAACC
>CAZLYM010000091.1:0-3191 GCA_964563475.1 uncultured Pirellulaceae bacterium | reverse complement strand
CGATCACCCGAAAGCAGATACTTTCCGTCTGGGCTAAACTGAACTGCCGTCACCCAATCCGCGTGCTCGTTCAAGGTAGAGGCCGGCAGCTCCGTTTCTTCGGAATCCAACGCGTACAGTCGCACCAGCCTTTCCGGGCCGCCGGTCGCAACAAACTTTCCGTCGGCTGACAAATCAACCGCCAAAATCGAGTCCAGTTCATCTCCCAACTCTACCTCGCGTTTGCCCGTCGCAACGTCCCAGATGACAAACCTTCCGTCCGCCGCCGCACGGCCACCTGCGGCGATTAACCGACTACCATCGCGGCTAAACCGAACTACCTGAGGCTGACCGTTTTCCCACGGAAGAATTCCCAGTACACGTTGCTTGGCCAGTGGCCGGCCGTGATACAGCACAACTTGGTTGGCAGCCGCCATAGCGAACACAGGCGACCAAGGGCTGCTAGACAGACTGGCAGGAATTGGATCACGAATCGTCTTAGCATACGATTCGACAGGCAAGCCCACCGGCATCGCCATCCTTTTTGGACGAACACCGGGCGCCGCCTTCATGGCAAGCGATTTCCGTTTCCTCCGAGGCACCGGCTTTGAATTGGGTCGATTGATCGCTCCATCTTCTATCCATTTACGAATTACTTCGATGTCTTCGTCCGGAATTTTTTGATCTCCGGGCGGCATCTCGGGTGAATCGGCGTGAGTGATCAGCTGAAACAAGAAGCTGTCGTCGGGAGAACCGGGCTCGATCACATCACCGCTGCTACCGCCCTGCATCATCGCCACATAGTTCGTCAAATCCAAGTCACCGCTAGTTCTGTTTGGATTGTGGCAACTCACGCAGTGATTTCGAAAAACAGGCTTCGCATGCTTGGCAAAATTCAGCCGCGCGGATTTAGGCTTATCGTCCATGGCATTTAATTGAAGTGGCCACGCACCAACGCTAAGCAACAATACTAGCTTAACCCAGCTGGTCCTTAGAAAAAGCCGGAAGGCTTTACAACCAATGGTTCTACGAACGGCTTTACTAACGCTGCGGACAATACGGCCGGCAGACATTTGCAGACGCTCTCTGGTGTGATTGCTCATACGGTGCGAGTCTTTCGAACGGACGCTTCAATTCGCCGGAGTTTCTGGATCCGGAACCAAACCACTTCAATGAAGAAACAAAAACTCTCGCGAGTTCAACAACGCCCAAAAAATATCATGCAGCACTTGTTTCCGATTGTCTGACAAATCCAGTTCAGCGGTCAGTTTTTCTAGCTCAAGTTCTGTTGGCGACCGAGAAAGGCAACGCAGAAAAAGATCCTTGATGATTTCCTGATTGGACATCTTGGCTTTCATCATCTGCTGAATCACCCGACCTTTACTAATTTTCTTCTGAATCGTATCGCCGTTGATCAAGTGTAACGCCTGCGACAGATTCGGCTGCGTGTTCACCTCGCAGGTACATACGGTCTGTCGAGTCGATCGCCCAAAGATCCTGAGGAAATGGTTGCTTGTTACGCCATCAGGGATTTCCGTCGCACTGGCTCCATCCGGCAAGCCTGCAAAATCGTCAGTTGTTTCAGTCACTTGCGAGATCACATCCAGCAACACCTCGGCACGAATCCGCCTGAGTTTCGCCACCGCAAAGTTTTTCTCGGCCTCGACTGTGTTTTTGCCGGGAATCGTTCCTCGTTGGTAGGCTTGCGAGTTACAAATTTGGCGGGCGACCGCCTTGAAGTCAAACTGCGAATCGACCAATCGCTGAGCAAGTTGATCTAACAACGCCTGATTCACTGGAGGATTACTGACGCGAACGTCGTCGACTTCATTGACGATCCCCCTCCCAAAAAACTGTTCCCAAATTCGATTCGCAAGGTTCCGGGCAAAATACGGATTGTCGTCCGCGACAATCCAATTGGCCAACGCTTCACGCGGATCGGCACCCGCGACATCCGCCAACTCTCCACCTAGAAACCGAGGCGCGACGACCTTCTGGGTCACCGGATGCAACGTTTTTGCGTTGACAGGGTAAATAATTCGCTCGCGGAGATCATCGCCCCGCTTACGTCGAACCTTATCAAAGAAGGCAACGAACCCGTAGTAATCATCCATCGTCCAACGGTCAAAGGGGTGGTTGTGGCATTGAGCACACTGAATCCTCATCCCCAAAAACACCTGAGCGACATCTTCGGCAACCTTTTTCTGATCGGGAAGCTCGTGCAAAAATACTGCAGCAGGATTTTTAAACTCGCCGCCGCTAGCAGTCAACATCGCCGTCAGCCATTGCTTAATTGGCACTCCGTCATGAATGTTCTGCCTGAGCCATTGAGAAAATTTCCAGACCGATTTGTCAGATAGGCGATTGACAGTTCGAACCTTCAAAAGATCCATCCATCTCATGGTCCAAAGTCGCTCAAAGTCGTCGGTCGCCAGTAAACGATCAATCAGTTTCTCTCGTTTTCCCGAGTCTTGGTCCGCGACAAATGAAGCCAACGCCGCACGCGTGGGAACCCGCCCCGAAAGATCAATCGAGACCCGCCGCATAAAGTCTGCGTCAGAACAAATGGGAGCCGGCGCGATGTGAAGTTTCCGTAGCTTTTTATGGACGGCCACATCAATGTAGTTTGATTCTTCAATTCCGGCGGGCCATTGAAATGAATCATCTTTCGAGTGCACGATCACGTTGCAACCAACGGTATAAGCACCAAACCGAGCCATCACAAACGCTTCGCCTGGTGTGATTGCGACGATTTGCGCGTCATCTGAAATCGAAGCGATGTTTGGGTTGTTGCTAGAAAAGGTCGCAAGTTCCGTCACGTCGCGCTCGGTTTCGTCCCCGTAACTGGCCGTCACTTTTACCGGATGCTTCGCCTGATGCCCCACCAAAACGACATCTTTTGGATCCATTGAGACGCGAATCAACTGAGGCGCAGTTTCAGCGTCGAACTTAGCTGACTCTTCGATCCACGCCAACAACTTTCGATAAGATTCTGAATCCTTGTCAAACAGTTTGCCCCCGGTATGAGTCACCGAACCGGTGGCCTTGGCCAACAGCAGGCTTTCAGCAGGCATTGCCAGATTGATTCGCCGTCCAGGAAGCTCTCGGACCAAGGCACGATAATCACCCGCTGGATCGTAACCAAAAAGTGATAGCGCGAATCCATCCTTCCCGCGTGCCGCACCGTGACAACTGCCGGCATTGCATCCATG
>CAZLYM010000090.1:9008-15064 GCA_964563475.1 uncultured Pirellulaceae bacterium | reverse complement strand
AGTCTGAAGCTGGCGGCGAATGACGTTTTGCAGCGAGTGGAACCACGCTCGTGAGGCCCAGCTTTCGGCGATCACCCGAAGGCCTCAAGGTTCCTTTGAAGATCAAATACGCGACCCTCAATTTGTCAGTTGGAAAACGCACTGAATGTTTTTTGTATTTGAAGGGATCGACGGGGCAGGGAAGTCAACGCAGTTGACTCGTTTCAACGAGTGGCTTGAATCGATAGGGCACGATGTCGTGACCTGTGCTGATCCGGGAAGTACAGAAGTTGGCGAGGCGTTGCGGGCGATCCTGCTTGCCAAGCACTCAATGCCGATCCACATGCGGACGGAAATGATGCTGTTCACCGCCGCCCGGACTCAGTTGGTCGAAGAGATCATCAAGCCGGCCCTAGCGTCCAGTAAAACCGTGGTGCTTGACCGGTATCTGTGGTCAACGGTCGTCTATCAAGGACATGCTGCGGATTTGTCTTCCGATTCGATCTGGCAAGTGAATCGGGTTGCTACGGATGGCTTGATGCCGGACGCCACGTTTGTCCTTGATTTGCCCGTTGATACCGCCATGGAACGGATTGGAAAATCACTCGATCGCATGGAGTCACGCGGCGCAGCCTACATGCAGAAAGTGCGTGACGGATTTTTGACCGAAGCGAAGCGATTCCCCGATCAAGTATTTGTAATTGATGCATCGGCACACCCGGATAAGGTGGCTGAGCAAATTCAATCGGTTGCCCAAAAAGTGCTTGCCGCCACGCAGGAGGATCAGGATGCCGTGGGATGACCTGTTAGGCCATGAGGCTGCGATCGATCGATTTCGCCGCAGTATCGAGCGAAACCGATTGGCCAGCACGTACTTATTTGTTGGACCGCTTGGCGTTGGCAAGCACACCTTCGCGCTGAAACTAGCGCAGGCGTTGCTGTGTTCGGCCAATCCGCCAGAAGCGGTGGAAGCGTGCGGCAACTGCCCTTCTTGTCAGCAGGTGGCAGCCAAAACGCATCCGGATCTGATCTTAATTTCCAAGCCAGCCGACAAGGCGTTTATTCCTGTCGAAACGTTTATCGGCGACCGAGAACATCGACGGCAAACGGGGCTGTGCCACGATATTGGTCTCAAGCCATTCATGGGCGGACGTAAGATCGCGATCATCGACGACGCGGATTTCCTGAATCAGGAAAGTGCCAACTGTTTGCTGAAGACCTTGGAAGAGCCTCCGCCCAAATCGTTGCTGATGTTGATCGGCACCAGCGAGCAACGTCAATTGTCAACGATTGTGTCCAGAAGTCAGGTCGTTCGATTTGCTCCACTCAACAATACTCAAGTTGCCGACCTGCTGCACCGAATGAGTGACTTGGAATCTGATTTGCCGATTGATGAATTGGCTGCCGCTTCCAATGGCAGTGTTACATTGGCCGTCCAGTTGTCGGAATCAGAAGTCTACGAATTTCGCAAGCAGTTGTATTCGTATCTGACTCAGCTGGACCCGCAGTGGAATATTTTTTCAAAAGCAGTAATCGCTTTCGTGGATGCCGCTGGAAAAGATGGAGCGGCCAAACGAGCACGTTTGGGAATGATTGGTGATTTTGCGATCGAGTTTTTTCGCCAGTGTTACCTTGCGAGTACCGACAGTCGAGCGGACGATGTGGCGTTGGATGCCGTGTTGGCCAACGCGGTCGATACGTTTGTTCAAAATTCGGACGGACTTTCTGGTGAAGAGTTGGCCGAACGGTGCGGGCTTTGCATTCACCGCTGCGGTGATTTTCAACAGCAGATTTTTGCGAACGTCAGCCCTGCCAACGCGGTCGACGCGTGGCTGCGAGACCTGAGCCGCTTGAGTCGTGGCTTGATCGAAGCTTAAGGCCGATCGCAGCACGTTCGGCTCCTGAGCCAGAATGAAGAAAGTTGGCTCGTCGGGTAGGCGAACCGCCGTTTCCGGATTTGCCCGGCTTCTCGTATGACCCTTTCACTCAAACGGCAACGTTTGATTTTTCTCAGGCCGGTTCCCCGGTGATTTCAGAGCCCGGTTTTTATACGATTGAAATCCCCGAAAACCAGATCTTTGTCAGTGGGGCGGCGTTAACCAACGAACGTTTTGAATTTTCGTTTTACGTCGCATTGCCTAGCGATGTGAACTTGGATGGTCAGGTCGACGTCCTTGGCGATGCTTTCTCCCTAGTTGGGAATCTAGGGCTGACTAGCGGGGCCACTTGGTCCCAAGGAGATTTCAATGGCGATGGCATGGTGGACGTATTGACCGATGCCTTTATTCTGGTTGGTAATCTTGGTCGATCGGTCGTTCCGCCTGCCGCAGCCTCTGCAGTGGCGAAGCTGGCTGGTTCTACCAGTGCTCAATCTGTTCCAACCACGAACTCGACCGATATCGTCTTTGTTTCGCTGAAAGATGAAGCGGACGAGCTGTTCAGCGACGAATACGGTTACGACAATCAGCTCGAAATCGGATTGGCCGACGAGTTGACTCTTTCGTAACGGATGCTTGGTTGGGCGGTGGATTTCATGTTTGTTCCGCAATCACGCGTAGCAACTGTGGCACGAAGTCACGGTTTGCGCGGGCGCGGTGGCTAAGGACCGATTTGACCGAATCACCCAACTGCCCGAACGTCTGATGGTACTCGGGAATCTCAAACATCGGGTCGTAGCCGAAGCCACCAGAACCGTGTTGCTCCGGCAAGATCCTGCCGTAGCAACGGCGTTCGCATTGAATGTGAACGTTCCCTTCCGGATCAGACAACGTCATGTGGCAGGTGTACCACGCGGTACGTTTTTCTAGCGGCACCCCTTGGAGTTTTTCCAGCAGTAAAGCGTTGTTCTTTTCGTCGGTGGCATCCGGTCCTGAGAATCGAGCGGAGTAGACTCCGGGGGCACCGCCCAAGGCTTCGACACTCAGGCCACTGTCTTCGCCCAACACCCACTGCCCTAGATGTTTCGCCTGTTGGACGGCCTTGAGCGTTGCGTTTTCCTCGAACGTCGTGCCGGTTTCTTCGACCTCGATTGAATCAGGAAGGTCGGCAAGGCTTTTCAGCAGAATGTTGTAGGGCGAGAGCAGCATCTCCAGTTCGCGCTGCTTTTTTGCGTTGCGAGTTCCCAGAACCAGAACAAAAGTAGGCATCGATTTTGCGTCCTGTGCAAATTATTGGTTGGCGACGTTGTAACAGTAAATGATTTCTTGATCTCGAAGAAACATCCGTCCATTGGAGACCACGGGATGAGTCCAGATCATGCCTTTTGATTTACGTTGCGTAGACTGAGGATCGATTTTGAATTGCCCTTTGAGCGAGGGGTTGTTCTCGTCGGCAGCGAGCAACAGCACGCGACCATTTTTTTCTTCGATGTAGTAAAAACGTTTGTCGGCATAAACAACGGCGCCCTTTTTGATTTTTTTTGACCGCCATACCCGTTCGCCAGTTTCTTGACTCTGGCAGGTAAAGCCAGCCTTATCGCTGTAGCCGTAGTAAAAATCATCGACCAAGATAACACCGCCGTGATGATTTTTCATGACCTTGTTTCGCCAACGGACGGCCGGTTCTTTCTGTCCGGTGAGTTCGATTAGTTTGGAGCCGACTGCGTAACCGCTGGAGACAAAAATCATTCCGTCGTCAAAGATTGGACTTGGGATCACCGCAACAAGACCGGGCCAGTCCGATTTCCAGAGTAGCGATCCATCTGCGGCGGAGACTCCAATGATCGCCGGTTCGGTCAACTGAACGTATTGACGCTGTCCATGGGATTCAATCGGAAGCACCGACGAATAGTGTGCCTTTGACGGAGGAGACAGTTCGCCATCGTCCATGGGTTTGCGGATCGGCTGCGATTGCCAGATTTTTTCGCCCGACGCAGCGTCTAACGCCAGCATCATTCCCTCGGTGCCGCCTGGCGTGCAGATCACTCTGCCCTGATCGACCAGCGGAGATTCCGCATACCCCCATTTCGGAACTAGGCCACCAAAATCAGTCAAATTGACAGCCCAGACTTTTGCACCGTCGGCGATTTTTAAACAAGCCAAGTCACCTTGAGCGGATAGAAAGTAGCCAACGTCTCCGTTGATCGTAGGCGTGCTGCGAGGACCGCCTCCCCAATCGTTTTCGAAACTCTTACCTAAATCGACTTTCCAGATTGTGTTTCCTGACGTCACATCCAAGCAAATTGCAAATTGGGTCTCGTTCTCCTGTCCAAGCGTATACAGTCGTTCACCCACAACAGAAAAACCGGCGTAGCCCAAGCCACCGGTGCTAACATGCCAGAGCTTTTCAGGCCCGCCCTCTGGCCATTCCTGCATCAAGCCGGTTTCGGTTGATTTGTCATCGTGATTTGGGCCTCGCCAGTTTGGCCAGTCGTCGGCTTGAGCGGCGGTCGTTAGGAGAATTGTCAGCGTCAACGCACCCACGATTGGTACACGCGAGGGAAGAGAGAGAGTCATGATCGAAACCGTTGAAACAAAGTGCTCGATAGAGAGCTCTTTGTTTTATCCGGTATGGGCTCCAGTGCAACCTGAGCAGGCTGCCCGGTGAAATTGGGAGCCAAGTGGGAGCCATAGTCCCAGAGAAGTTGGTGTTTTGTCGGCTCTGAGCGATTTTGCAGGCCAAACTACTCAGGATAAAGGAGCCGACTCATTCGTGCTGGCGGCCTGTGCCATGCCGTGCAGTTTGACGAAGGAGCTTGTTGCCTGATCGTCCGTTACTAGCTGCTGTTTCCGTGAAATCGCTTCGAATTCGTGCTCGTGGCGGATAAATGCCGCGACCACTTCGGGATCGAACTGACTGCCTGATCCCGACACAATAATTGCCCGACTTTCTAGGTGGCTCATCGCTCGTTTGTAAGGTCGCTTACTAGTCAAGGCATCATACACATCGGCAACGGCCACGATTCGAGCCACCAACGGGATGTCGTACTCTTTCAATTGATGAGGATATCCGTTCCCGTCCCAACGCTCGTGATGGTAGTAAGCGATTTGCCGAGCCATATGCATAAACGGGTTGTTGCCCAGTCGAGCATGGATTGCGTCCAAGCATTCACCACCGATGACGGTGTGAATCTGCATCATGCTTCGTTCTTCGGGCGTCAATCGTCCCGGTTTCAGTAGAATCGAATCGGGGATGCCAACTTTTCCAATATCGTGCAGCGATGACGCCAGTGAAATGTTGCGAGTGAATTCTGCGTCGATGTCTTCGCATCGGGCCGCCAGATCTCGGCTGATGATTTCAACGTATTTTCGAATGCGATCTAGGTGTTCACCGGTATCATTGTCTCGCGACTCCGCCAGCTTCGCGAGGCCGAAAATGACAGCGTTCCTTGTCCGAGTTAGTTCACGTTCATTGTGAGTCGCTTGGCGTTCGAGGTCGGTGTTGGTAGCGCGAAGTTGGCCGTCATAGTGATGCAAGCCAATAATCGGGACCATGATGGCAAAGAAGCTCAGCCCCAGTGCCCACAACAACGCACGCGTACGCTTTTGACTGAACACGACGGCTCGTTGGTGCATGCGAGCAGACTCGTTTCGCATGACCACTAGAATGGACTCGGTCCGCTTTATGCGTCGCGCTGATCCAACCCAGTGTTGACCGTCAACCGAAAGTAGGCCCGAAACAGCATCGAGTTCGGGGTCGTCCGAAAAAATGTCGACCAACGTTGAAGCATTGTCATGTGCAATCGCACGGAACGGTAAGCTCTCCAACGGGATATTTGTAAACTCGTCGGGCTTGTTTCGATGGCTAAGTATTTTGCCGTCGCTTCCTCGCACAAGGCAAACAAAACTGTTGTTAACAGGTTTGAAACCTGAAGACGCTTGGCGAAAGGCAGCAACCCGACGTTCGTCCAGCGTTTTTTCCGCGTACTCTTCAGGCAGCCGGACTGTTTGGAACGAACTTCCAATTTGGGACGCGGTCGCTTGCGTGTCCGCGACGGAATTATTCCACATCACTTCCATTTCTGTGGACTCAAACCACTTGAATAGATGGAGCACTCCCGCCAACACTAGCAGGCTTTGTACCAGTGCGAGAAGGATATAGTAGTGGCGGTGCGAACGTGATGTCATGGATGTGTCAAA
>CAZLYM010000090.1:0-8908 GCA_964563475.1 uncultured Pirellulaceae bacterium | reverse complement strand
GATGAGATGTCAAATGATGGTTTTGACAGTCCGTCGGTTGCAATCAACCAAGAACGGTTTCGGAATGGGCCAGTTGAAGGTCAATGCGTCACGCACGAGCTTGCTGACTTTTTGAAAAAACCACTGTTTGAAGTTAGGTTCGAGTTCAGCTAATGCCGGTATGGGCTTCCTCAATTTTCTCGGTACAACTGATTTTGCGCTGAGTTGAAATATATGTAGCGGTTAAAACGATTTCGGCGGCCATCTGGAAAGCGGGCTTGAGCCCCTACATCGCCCCGAATTTCAACAATATTTGGGCAAATGCTGCGAATAGGGGTGCGAGAGCATGATGAATGGCAATGGGTGCGAGAAAACTAGGTTTCTCAAGCCACGAGTTTGCGAAACGTGCCGCAATTGAAGACTTTTCCAATGAAAAACGCTTCAGAGACGCTCCAGACGGCAAAAAGTCCCGAGATTCTTCAGGTAGCCGACAAACGTAAGCTAACTTTCGACACGTCTAATGTTCAATTTGATACATCAAGTTGTAAATCCTCCCCAAAGTTTGACTGCTTTCAGGCAAACTCAGTTGATTGGTAATAAATGAGACAACTTTTAGTTGGTAAGTGTAAATGGGTTTCGGTTTCGCGATAAAATCCGTCGTCGATGTCCATCAACATTTATTTCAAGGCTGAAAGATCATGATTCAATTTTTCCAGGAAACGGTTAACTACGTTAACTTTCCAATAACCGCACTGCTGATCGGCATGTTGTTGTATTGGCTGATGGTGATTGTTGGCGTAGTGGGGATGGATGGAATCGATTTCGGATTGGATCTGGATGCCGACGTTGACGTCGGACTAGATGTCGACGTTGATGTCGGGCTAGATGTAGATGCCGGCATTGATGCGGATGTTGACTTTGATGGAGGTAGTCTTGACGGGGCGCCACAAGCGCAGTTGGGCGGCGGAAGCAGTACAACTGGTAGCGACAGTGCTCTGCGAACGTTGTTCGAATATTTTTACCTTGGAGAGATTCCGATCGTGATCGTGGCGTCGTTCTTGGTTTTATACCTGTGGATGGCGACGATTCTGACCAACCATTACACCAATCCAAACCAGAGCTTCCTGATCGCGGCGGCGTGGTTTTTACCAAACATTCTTATCAGTCTAGTGCTGTTGCGTTACTCAATGATGCCGGTGGCAATCTTATTCCGAAAACCTTCGCCAGAAAACAAGACTCGCGACGAACTACTGGGACTGACAGGACGAGTCACGACCAGTGAAGTCACTGAAACATTTGGACAAATTGAAATAAAACAAGGCGATGAGCCTGAAATTATATTGAACGTGCGGACTCGACCCGGCAAATCGTTAGCAAAAAACGACCTTGCCCGAGTCATGTCTTACAACAATGACGACGGTACTTTTATCGTCGAGTACACCCAGTTGGAAAGTGGAATCAATGAATAATTTACTGTTACTACAGGGCTCTGAATCAGGATTCGGATACTGGTTCGTCGCAACGATTCTCGTCATCGGCGCAATCATCACCGTGGGGATCGTAGCACTTGTGATCAAGTGCTTGCGAAAGGTGCCTCAAGGTTCGGCGTTGATCAAGAACGGTCACGGCGGAACCAAGGTCAGCTTTGATTCGGCAATCATCATCCCGATTCTACACATCGTCGAGATGATGGATATCTCGGTCAAGCGAATCGAAATCGACCGTAGCGGTGAAGACGGCTTGATCTGTAAAGACAATATCCGCGCTGACATCAAGGTTGCGTTCTTCGTGCGAGTCAACAAAGAGGTAGACGACGTTAAACGAGTTGCCCAGTTCCTTGGTTGTGCACGTGCCTCCGATGAGATTGCACTACGGACGGTGTTTGAGCCCAAGTTTTCAGAAGCATTGAAGACCGTCGGTAAGCAATTCGATTTTGTTGAACTGTACAATTCACGCGAACAATTCCGTGAGCAAATCCTGCGCATTATCGGTACGGACTTGAACGGTTACGTGCTGGATGACGCGGCGATCGACTACTTGGAGCAGACGGATCTTGAGAAGCTGAATCCGAACAACGTTCTGGACGCCGAAGGTATCAAAAAGATCACCGACTTGACCGCCGAAGAAGTCACGCGAGCCAACTACATCACTCGTGAGAAAGAGAAGACGATCAAGAAGCAAGATGTGGAGGCACGTGAAGCCATTCTGGCCCTCGAACGTCAGCAGGCGGAAGCCGAGCAGAAACAGCTTCGTGAAATTGCCGAAATCACAGCTCGTGAAGAAGCCGAAGCCAAAGTTGTACAGGAACAAGAGCGTAAGCGACACGAGGCCGCTCGGATTCAGACCGAGGAAGAACTGCAAGTCGCCGAAGAGAACAAATTGCGTTCGATCATCGTCGCGGCCAAGAGTAAAGAGCGGACCGACGCGGTTGAAACTGAGCGTGTTGCTAAGGATCAGGGCATCGAAGCGACCGAACGCGAGCGTGTTGTGACGCTGGCTCAGATCGAAAAAGAAAAAGCGGTCGAGGTCGAGAAGAAGAACATTCAGGATGTGATTAAAGAGCGTGTTGCGGTTGAGCGGACGGTTGTCGAAGAAGAAGAGAAGATCAAAGACACCCGAGAGTTCGCGGCAGCCGATCGTAAGAAGCAGGTCGCCATCCGCGAAGCCGAAGAGCACGCCCAACGCGAATTGGTCAAAGAAGTGAAAGCGGCTGAAGCCGAAAAAGGCGCTGCCGATTTGGACGCAGCTAGGATCATCGTGACCGCTAACGCGGAACGTGAAGCCGCCGAGAAACAAACCGAAGCTAAGAAAATGCTGGCCGAAGCGACTCAGGCTGAAGCCGCCGCACTCGGATTGGCCGAGGCTCAAGTCACGCTCTCCAAAGCGGAAGCTCTCGAAAAAGAAGGTGCTGCCGAAGCGAAAGTGCTCGAACTGAAGTTCGACGCCGACGCGAAGGGCATCACGCAGAAAGCGGAAGCGATGAAGCTGTTCGACGGTGTCGGACGCGAGCACGAAGAGTTCAAATTGCAGCTGAACAAACAGAAAGAAATTGAGCTCGAAGCCATCAACGCTCAGCAAGAAATTGCAAAAGCTCAGGCTGAAATGGTTGCCGAAGCACTCAAGACGGCCAAGGTCGAAATTGTGGGCGGCGACAACAAGTTCTTCGAGAACATTGTCGGCAGCATCACGGCAGGTAAGCAGGTTGATCGCTTGGTCGAAGGTAGCGCTGTGCTTTCCGATGTGAAGGACACATTCTTTACAGGCGACGCGGGTCAGTTCCGCGACGAGATTGGAAACTTGATCGACACGTTTGGAGTTTCGTCAGAGGATTTGAAGAATCTGTCGGTGGCTGCCTTGATTGGTCAGTTGATGGGTTTAACCAGTGACGAAGGCCAGCTGAAAAAGTTGCAATCGATGATGTCGATGGCGACTCGGGCTGGTATGGCGAATGAAAATGCCGGAACGGTTGTTCAGGCTATTGCGAAGTCATAGAACGCGTGGTGAGCCGGGCAACAGTGCGCCCGTTACCGTGAGTCCTAGGTCAAATCGAGTTCAACGCCACGTTATTCATGTCTGAAACTTCTCAATCCGAACCCACGCTCGAGCGCGGCACCTATGAGATTATTCTCAACCGCCTGCGTTCTCATGCGGACGATCTGCGGAGTCGCTTAGGGCAGCTGAATAATCAGCGTCGTGATGTGTTCGGTTCGATCGCGACTGAGTTGATCTCGAACCAGCGGATCACGACTGAGAATAACTGCCTGCCGCGAGACATCGTGCCGATTGGGAATCGGTTTATTTTCGGCTACAACGTTCACATGGGTTTGAAGACTCGGACGGAACTGTCGGATGTCTTTACTGTTTTCGAGTTTAGCGACGGAGCCATGCATGCTCAGTCGCTGGACCTGTTGAACAGCGGCGCTTTCGAAGACGAGTTTTTCGCGCTGTACAAATACTACAAA
Source organism: uncultured Pirellulaceae bacterium (assembly GCA_964563475.1). GTDB lineage: Bacteria > Planctomycetota > Planctomycetia > Pirellulales > Pirellulaceae > Mariniblastus. The sequence goes on along the minus strand of CAZLYM010000090.1, from coordinate 4,967 downwards.
GACACTCAGTTTGCGAAGTTCCACATCATTGGACCGCATCTCTTTCTGGTGTTTCGAGTCGGTAAGTCGGCGACCGATACCAAGTCGTTCAAGTTTTTGATCGATGGCGATTCGCTTAAGTACATCGACAATCGTAGCGATCACGAAGTTGTCTTCCCGGATCAGCACGATTTCAAATGGGTCGCCACGACTCGTGAGCAGCATCGCGCTGGAGAGCATCCTCATATCTCGATCCACGATCGAGTGTTCGTGGAAACGGTTGGCGGTGACCTAACGATCAAGATTGAAGATAATACCGATGACGGCAGCGGCATCTATGCAGAGCACGTCGACGAGGCCGATCAGACGCTCGACGACGCAGACATTTTTTACTCGATCGTTGGCAATCTGATTCTGTTGAAGATCAAACCCTTCAAGGAAGACGATTTTCGTTATCTAGTTTTTAACGAGAAAACGCACACGGTCACTCGGATCGACTCGATTGCTCACGCCTGTGTCTTGTTGCCGGAAGATCACGGTTTGATTTTCAGTAACGGTTACTACCTTCAGACTGGGCAACACAAAACATTCGATAATGACTTGACCGATCTGCTGTTCGAGCGTCGGATCGCATCCGTCAATGGCGAAGACTATCTGTACGTCTTCTACAATCGAGAAAACGGACACTACGTTCTGTTGTCGTACAACATGATTGAGCAAACGGTGGCGACGCCCATCATTTGCAGCGGTTTCTCGATCTTTGATAACGGACATCTGATCTACTACAAATCGGATCCTGAGCCGGCCAAGCACCACGCGATTCAAATTTGGCAGACGCCTTACGTGGGTGAGGAAATTAGCTCGGGACAGCAATCGGATTCATTTCTGTACAAGATTGGGAACCGTGAAGTCGTTCGCGCGATGGCGGAGTCTCACGAGATCTTGAACTTGATTGATCAAGATGACTCGTACGCGAATCTGTATGTCGATCTGGTGAAGCGATCGACCGACATGTTGGATTCGTTCTTCTGGCTAACCGATGATCGAGCGTTCAAGCTTGCCGAACCGGTGGAGTTGGTTCGAGACGCTGCCACGGCGGCGATTGACGAATTCGACAAAGTCGTCCGCGTCCGCCAGAACACGCGTCAGCAGTTCGATACGGCGGCAACAGCGACTCGCGATTCGTTGCGTTCGGCCAATTCGAAGCGTTACGACAACATAGACGACTACGTGGACGCGCTTTCGTCTTTGCGAACCGTTCGCGGGCAAGTGATTTCGCTAAAAGATCTGAAATACGTTGATCTAGAAGCGGTTGAGGATCTTGAGTCACAGGTCGCCGAGGCGTCAGACAAGCTTTCGCAGCGTTGCGTTGACTTTCTGCTTACTGATTCGGCGTTGGAACCGTATGTGGATCGAGTCCACAACCAGCGAGAACAAATTGATTCGTTGGCTACAGCCGTCGAAGCCAAGGCGTTAGACGAAGAGTTGGTCGACGGCGCTTCTCAGTTGGAAATGCTGATCGAGATCGTCAGTAATCTGAAGATCGAAGATGCGACTCAGCGTACGCGAATCATTGACAACATTTCGACCATCTACGCGGATCTCAATCAGACTCGTGCGGCGCTGAAGAAACAGAGCCAGGCGTTGATGTCGGTCGAGGGAAAAGCCGAATTCAACAGCCAGTTAAAATTGATCAGCCAAGCGGTGGTGAATTATCTGGACGTTTGTGATTCGCCTGCCAAGTGCGACGAATATCTCACTCGGATGATGGTTCAGGTCGAGGAACTGGAAGGCAGGTTCGCGGAATTCGATGAGTTCATTGTCCAGTTGGCGGAAAAGCGTGAGGAGATCTACGGAGCCTTCGACGCGAAGAAGTTGCAGTTGGGCGAGGCTCGTAATCGCCGTGCGACGGCGTTAATGAGTGCGGCGGATCGGATTCTCGGTGGCATTCGGTCTCGTGTGGCTGGTTTCGATTCGATCGACCAGATCAACAGCTACTTTGCATCCGACTTGATGATCGACAAGATTCGAGACATCGTCAGTTCGCTGGGCGAACTGGATGAATCCGTCAAGGTGGATGATGTTCAAAGCCGCTTGAAAACGATTCAGGAAGATTCAGTTCGGCAGCTCAAAGATCGAAAAGAGTTGTACGTCGACGGCCAGAATGTTATCAAATTCGGCACGCACAACTTCAGTGTAAACACTCAGCCGCTTGAGCTAACCAATGTGGTCAAAGACGGCAACATGTACTTTCACTTGTCCGGGACGAACTTCTTCGAAGCCGTCGACGATGAAACACTTGTGTCGACTCAGGATCTTTGGGATCAACATCTCGTATCGGAAAACGTTGATGTTTACCGAGCGGAGTATCTGGCGTACTTAATGCTGCTGGAGTCGCGAAACGGCGGTGGAGAAAATGGGAACCCGAATGGATCGCCAGCGTCGGAGAAAACGTCGGAGGAATTGACGGCTTGGGTGCAAAAGTTCATGGCCTCGCGTTACACCGAGGGCTACATCAAAGGAGTTCATGACCATGACGGGGCGTTGATCCTTGAGCAACTGCTGCGTCTGGACGCCAAGCTTGGCCTGCTGAAATTTTCTCCATCAACACGAGCTTCGGCGGCAGTCTATTGGAATTCGTTCAGCGACGAAGGCGAACGCAGTGCGTTGGAAGCGAAGTTGCAGAGTCTTGGCGCAGCGGCGGAGTTGTTCGGACGACTTTCGGATCGGCAGCAGTACATTGAACAATTAGCCAAGGATGTGGCGCTCAAGTGCGAACGATGCTCGACGCCGGAAACGGTGGCCGAATACCTGTTTGAGCAGATTGGTTCGCGGAAACCGTTCGTTCGATCAGCCTCCGCCGCAAAGTTGGCCAAGGCGTTTACTCGATACCTTGACCTAAAGAGTGCGAAAGCTCAGTTTCAGTTGGTCATCGGTCGCGAGCAATCATCGGCCATGGATCGATTTGAAGTGGCGTGCGATTGGGTGCGAGCGTTCGTAGATCAGGAAAGTGATACTCAGGATACTCGCTATGTGGATGAGGTTGCGGCGATTCTGATCGGAGTCATTCCGTCGGATGGCGCGGCGATTGATATTGATTCGTTGGTGACAATCGACGGGCTGTTGGGCGATCATTCACAAATCGACGACAAACAATACACGCTGGACTTCAACGAGTTTATGACTCGGTTGACGGACTATCGAGTGAACACGGTGCCTCGCTATGAGGCGTACGTGCACGCGAAGAAAGATGTGCTTGATCGCCGTCGTGATTCTTTGCGGCTGGAAGAATTTAAGCCTCGTGTGTTGACGTCTTTTGTTCGGAATCAGCTGATCAACGACACGTACCTGCCGATTGTTGGAGCCAATCTAGCCAAGCAGATTGGTGTCGTTGGAGAAGACAAGCGTACGGACTTGATGGGCATGTTGCTTTTGATCTCGCCACCCGGCTACGGAAAAACGACGCTGATGGAGTACGTCGCCAACCGTCTGGGTATCACGTTCATGAAGATCAACGGACCGGCGATCGGGCACCAGGTGACGTCACTTGATCCGGACGAAGCTCCCAACGCCAGTAGTCGTGAGGAAATCGAAAAACTGAATCTCGCGCTGGAGATGGGCGACAACGTGATGATTTACGTTGACGATATCCAGCATTGTAATCCTGAATTCCTACAGAAGTTCATTTCGTTGTGTGATGCGACGCGGCGGATCGAGGGTGTCTTTGGCGGTCGCACACGGACGTATGATTTACGAGGCCGAAAGGTGGCCGTCGTGATGGCCGGTAACCCTTATACCGAAAGCGGCGAGAAATTTCAGATTCCCGACATGCTTGCTTCGCGAGCCGATACGTACAACCTTGGTGACGTGATTGGCGATAGTGCCGATTCGTTCGAGCTAAGTTACTTAGAAAACTGTTTGACTTCGAACTCGACTTTGGGACGCCTTGCCAGCCGTTCGCAGAAGGATGTTTACAGCGTCATCAAGATGGCTCAAGCGGACAATCCGGGCGGCATTTCTTTGGAAGGGAACTACTCGATCGAGGAGATCAACGAGTTGGTTGCTGTCATGAAGAAGCTGATCGTCGCGCGTGATGTGGTCTTGCAAGTGAACCGACAATACATCGACAGTGCAGCTCAGGCAGACGAGTATCGAACCGAACCGGCGTTCAAGCTACAAGGTTCGTATCGTGACATGAACAAGATTGCCGAACAGGTCGCACCGATTGTCAACGATGAAGAATTGCAAACCATTATTGATTCGCACTATCAGAATCAGGCTCAGACTTTGACCAGCGGAGCCGAAGCGAACCTGTTGAAGCTGAAAGAACTGATCGGCACGCTGGAAGGCGAGGACTCCGAACGTTGGCACAGCATTAAGTCGACGTTTGAACGAAACCTACTGCTGGGTAGCGTCGATGGAGACGATCAATTGGGCCAAGTGATTGCTCAAATGAGCACGTTCACGACGGGGCTTGGCGACATCAAGCGAACGCTCGATGCGGGCGTGGATCGGCTGGCAGAATCGAAGCAGCAATCTGACTCGGAATTCAAGGATGCGACGGCGAAGGAGATTTCCCAAGCGGTTGCCGAGTTGGCGACCTTGAACGCGACGATCACGAATCTCCGATCAGAGTTTGGGGCACTACCAAACGCCGCCGCGGGTGTGGTTGCTCCTGCGGCCAGTGTTGCAACCGGACCGGTCGAGAAGCAGCAGATCGAAGTGATCAACAAGGTGCCCAACATTTTCCTTGACATCATTCGGAACCAATTCCGCGTGTTGCAGACATGGATGGAACCGATTCTAAAGCTGGCCGAAGTCTTTGCCGAAGCTGAGGACTTAAAGAAAGCTGCACAGTTGACCGAAGCAAACTACAAGCAGATGCTAGACAAGATCCAGCGTCCCGAGCGAGAAATCGAAACGGAAGAGTAATTGCCGCTTGTTTGTTGTGACATCCTCAGGCCTGTAGTAGCCATGCAGGTGTCCCA
>CAZLYM010000089.1:12333-15153 GCA_964563475.1 uncultured Pirellulaceae bacterium | reverse complement strand
AATCAAAGCCAGTGCCGCTAAAGCTATTTCTGATTGGCAAGCTTTTTTCGCAAGTCAATCAATGCAACGAGCCACGAAAATTGCTCAAGCGGCTGGTGCCGATCAGATCTCACGGGCTCATCTCGAGAAGGCCGTTCTCGAGACCATTGAAGAAATAAAACTAGAGATTCGGCCGAGGGCGACCGGCAACGGTGACCGAAGAGCAGCCTGAGACAAACACTGGACGGACCACAGCGAGCGTTGATAACCGTGGCTATCGCCAAAACGGCTCAATTGAATCTTGGTCTAGCGTTCTATCGAGATCCATTATCAGCCGAAGCATCAAAGTCAGGCGATATCTGGACAGTCGCCTGCCGTGCCAGCGAGGATTAGCCGCCGCGGACTAGGCGTCGACTGGTTTCAATAGCCTTGGCGATCGCTCGTGGAATCAGTCTCTTCGAGACCATGCGAAGCTTTTTCTGTCCGTGCGGTTTCGCTTCCCAAAATTCCTTGTACGGCTCATTGCCTCGCAGGAAATCGAAACGCGTATCGCCTCGACGAATCGCTCGTTTGACCATCTCCGTAAACAGTAGATGCCCCGGCTCAAGCTTCATCGCTTCAGGTGCGTAGCCCGACTGATAGAACTGATATCCTCGAGAAGTGTCAAAATACAGCTGGACTCCGACTGGGCCGTCGTCGGTGGAAGCAACAATGATTTCAATTTCTCCTGCGGCTGCTTTTTCCATGACCACGTTGTTGAGAAATTCTTCAAACTGTGGGTCGGCAAAAACCCCCGGCTTCCCGGTGCTGACCATTCGACGTGTGTGAAGATCCTTCAGCGTCGCTAGAGCCGACTCCATTGGCACCCCCTCAGAAGTCGAAGTGATCACGAATTCGCCTGCCTCAAGCCTACGAACCGCTTTGTTGATTTTTCTTCGAAGTGACGACCTTCGTGAGGACAAAAACTCCTTCCACTCAGACGGCAATTCCATCAACCAAGTGGGCTCGACATCGCGATGATCAAAGTCGTAGACCGATTCCAAAGTTGGCCCGATCGATGTCACTAGGTGATCTTCATTGGGGCACTCAAGTTCAACCACGTCAAATTTTTGCTCGCAGATGTATTCCGAAAGCGAACTTGCACAACGCTCGTAATGTTTGGGATCGCAGATCAAATCAACATAGTCAGTACATGCTTTGCCGGATGCAATAAACCGAAACCGCTTCAAACCAAACCAACGATCCACATAAAATGGCGCGATCCCAACCAGTTCTCCTTCCTGCTTGAAGGTCAGCAAGTGAAGGTCACCCAGACTCTGGAACGATTTCCACCACCAAAGGTTCCATGCGAAACTGTTCATCAAGTCGACATTGAGACCACTCCAGAAATCACGAATCAATTCAAAGCCCTCAATCGTTGAAAATACTTCACGACTGAGCACGGGCTCCGTTTCCAGATCCTCCGTTTGCGCTGGCTGGTTCTCTGCGACAACAGCAACCGAGTTGGTACACTTGTCCTGCGTGTTGGCCAAATCACTTTGATTTTCAAGCGTTTCTATCATTTGTTTTCCAGAATTGTCGGCGGGCGTTTTGAGGTCATTGTTCCGTTGAGTTCGATCTGAATTGCGATCGCCCAGATCGTTGTCGCATGCCACAGCGTCAGAATAGCTTAGGTCCTGAGTCATGCTTGCGCTCCTGTTGATTTGGCAGATTTCATACTTCGCAATCTTTTGAGAACACCTTGAATTTTTGGAAGTGCACGAACTGCTGTTTGAGCGAACCCCGGCTTGAGGCTGAATACTACATTTTGAAAATCGAGAGATTGCCCCCATATTCGACAGATGGCCGACTTCCCTGGAGCAGTACATGAATCGGCTCGCTGAACCCCTTCTTGGTGCAGGTACTCAATATTTTTGAATTCCGTTTGAAGCCCTGGAGAGTACCGAGCGAATGAATCATCGTACGCGGTCTTGTAGCAATAAACGGTCGCCTGTGATTGGATGTCCGAAATCATCGCGATCGGTTCGCCTTCAATCTTCAAAGCCAAAAACCTTGCTTTCCCTTGAGCTGCACTTCGCTGAATCAAGTCTCGATAAAAAGATTCAGTCGACTCGGAACAAGCGAGAGCCGTGCCCGCTTCTCCTTTCCAACCCGATGCTTCAATTCGAAGAAAGTCCTGGGCCAACTGTTCAAAATCACTTTCAGCATCGGATCGTTCCCATGTGATGTCACCAATCCGTCCAAGCTTACCTAAGTTAGCGCGTAATTTCTTTCGTGCGCCCTTGGAGACATGTTGCAAAATGTAAACATCAGCTGTTGCAGCCGGAGCAAAACCGGCTCGTGTAAAATGACCACGTTGGAATCGAGTTACCCCAGGCTGTTGCTCTAGTTTCTGAAAGACAGTATCTACTTCAGGTGCCGCGGAAACAGTGTCAAGACTCAGCAACGAGTAACCATCAGAAACGAGAAAGTCACAGATCAGACTCCAAGCTTCCGCTGCGCAATCTCTGGCCAGCAACGGCGTCGCGTTGAAACACTGGTCGTGCCTCCAAACCTCTGCCGCCTTGAATGGCAGCCTAAACATTCGCTTGGTCTCAATCGGAACGATCGCAACAAACTCTTGGCCTACAGGTGAGTTCCGGTTCTCAACAACAATCACTTGAACCGCTTTCGAAGCAAGATGCTTCAATGCGGGAATCAAATAGTTCGATTCGAGCGCCGGGCTTGTTTCCAGCGCATTTTGAGCCAGAAAATTCCAGGCGGATTCGCGTGCTTCAAGATCGTCCATGTCGATCCATCTAGCATGCAAATCAGCGCGTGAATTCTTCGACGATGGTTGCG
>CAZLYM010000089.1:4386-12233 GCA_964563475.1 uncultured Pirellulaceae bacterium | reverse complement strand
GCATGTAAAGAAAGGCATATCAACCCTACTTCACGATCCAAGCCAAACCAGAATTCCCTGTGACAAGCGGACTTTTTTCCAATGATGATGCCAAACCGCAACATGTTTCCGTAAAAGAACCAATGGTTTGTTAGAATCCAGACAGTTCAGATCCGAGCCCAAAACAATAGGCACAATCCGCAAGACGTGGAGGCAGTCGGCGGCTAGGAAAACTGGCCTTTGACGGTTTTGTCGAAGGTAGCCTTCTTTTTGTAGAAGGTCGCCTTCTGAAAATACCGGATGTGCAAACCATCAGGCTCACCCGAAAGATCGGCCAATCGAACATCAACGAACAAACTGACTGATTCAGATCCGAAGCCAGTATCAAGACTGGCTTGAATCAAGACTGGCCTGACCGTCCAGATCGTCCTCGATCGTAGCTGCTTTTTTGGTGGCGGCTGGTTCTTCGGTTGCGGCTGCTTTTTTGGTGGCGGCTGCTTCTTCGTTTTGGTCGAAAGGGTCACTGATACTGTACAGGATCATGATCTTCTGCCAGATCTTACCCGACAAACCAGTCGTCAATGACTCAACTTCGTTGACGGCCGACAGGGCCACACCATCGTCAAAGTTCTGTACGTACAACGCCGCCATTTTCCCGGTCAAGGACAGCATCTCAGTGCAATAATCAAGATAGCGCCGCAATTGGAACTTATCGAGCGTTGCTTTGGGCGACAGCGAGGTCGATTTGTAAACTGCCGAAACGACTCGTTCGGGATCCTTTGTCAGTTGATGCATATCGATCACGTGAGCAATCGAGCGCAATTCGTGGATCGCCTTCAAAGCGCGGTGGCGTTTGACTCGTGTTTCCAACGTAAACAGGAAAAAGAGCAAAGCGCCCAACAAAACGATCTCGTTCATCACGGGATCGCCCAATTCCACAAATGATCGCAGCGTCAGTTCTTCGTTGGTGAATCCGGAAGACACCACAAAAGGCAGCACAATGCCGACGACTCCAACCATCCCGATCAACAACCAGCCAATCGCACGAATCCACCAGATTGGTGCGCTAATTTCCGCGCTGCGCTGCTGGGTTTTGGCAGAAATTCGCTCCATCTGCTCGCAAATCTCAAGCAATCCGGATTCCGGAAACCGCTCTTCAATGCGTTGCTGAAGGCACGCCACGGTTTGCGCGACTTTTTCGCTGTCAAGGATTGGAACCGCCATGGCTGGCCCGTTGTTCAATGGTTCAATAAGTGCACACGTCGCAAGCAAACAAGCTACCAGAGTTATCCCTAGGGCTGCAACGGTGCAGAAACCAATATCACGGCCGTTGTGGTGACATTCCCTCGTGGCGACATTCCCAAGCCACTATTCCTCAGTCCATTAAACCTCCAGGGGGCGCTCTGGCGCATAAATAAAGACCTGATCGCGACGAGCAATCAGGTCTTTATGGATTTCAAATTGTGACACGGCCCATGTTGTTCAAAGGCGGTGCCAAGAGAATTAAGTACCGGATGTTGCGGTCTTTTCGGCTGGCTTGCTTTGAGCAACCACAGCTGCAACGGCGGCCTTGTACTTGGCACGAGCCAAGTTCAATTTGGCAGTCATCTCGCAAGATGTTTTTTCGCCGTCGACGACAAACATTTTCTCGGCACCACCCTTTTTGGCCAATGCGGCAGCGTGGGTTGGGCAGTTGCAAACTTCATCACCAACCGCGTATGACAATTGAACACCTTCTACAGCCTTCTTGACCAATTCAGCAGTCGCACCTGCTTTTACTGGGCAAGAGCACTTAGTTCCAGCGATCGTTGTCGTGCCTGAAACTTCACACTTGCACGGAGTCACAAATTCCTCAACCATCGCTTCTGTCTTCTCGATCAAAGACGTGTACGCTGCCTTCTTGGTCTCGAACTTGTCCGTACCCACGACATACTGGATAGGAGCCGATTTCGTCTTGGCAAGCGATGCAGCAGAAGTTGAACAGCAAGTGGCTTCTCCAGCAACTTCGTAACTCATTTTCGGCAATCCGGCCATTGCCTTTGCGATTGGGCAAGAAGAACAACCTTCTTCGCCCTTGCTGCAACATCCCTTTTCACCAGACCCATCTTGCACGGCCTCTTTAGCCATCATTTTTTCACCCGAGCCATCTTGGGCGATCGAGACGTTTTGGATTGCGACGCACGCAACCGCTGCAAGGATCAGATTAGCAAACAACTTCATTGGAATTCTCCTGTGATTAGAAACTCAAATTTTTTACTTCACGGCACAACGGCCATGCAAAGGTCAAGCAATACTGACACTCGGTTTATGCGGAAAGTCATCGATTCACGACGTGACAGAGAAAAAAATCCTGCCACCAGCCATAGAATCAAGCTGAGTCGACTATAAGTTTACCGAGCGTCTTCCCTCAGACGCAACGGGCGGAAGAATCCTGACAGCAAAACTTGCGGTTTGTTCGACTAATCGTCTTCTGTAAGCCAGCAAACAATTGTGGAAGCGGCGGCGACTTGAAACCCCCAAGGTTCCCCAGCAATCCTATGCAAACCGCCCAATCCCTCCAGAAACAAGACGTGTTTTCGCCTGAGGGCAAGGCAACCAGCGGAACACGCTGACCAGCCGTTAGCAACATCAAGGCTCAGGCGGTGCCGGAAAATACTATCCAACAAGGATTCTGGCTCCATTGAGCAACCGCTCGCGCTCGCTTACGATCGATTGTGACCAATTTGGCACCCCATCGACTGTATATCACTCCACCGACTGCCAGTTGCAAATCGCTGACCGGTTCACCCTTTCTGACTCGACTATCAATCGAAAGCAGGCAATGGATCGTTACCAGCCACAAAGCAGAAACAAGAAAAACACGACAAAACGACGCCCAACCAAGGAATTGCGATGCCGCTGCCTAAACCGCCGCTTAAACAACCACTGCTCTGGTCTGTAACAGTATTATTGCTGCTGATCACCACCTCCCACGCCACGGATCAAGCAACGCAAGCGAAATACAATCTTGCTCCTTCTGACGATGTGCTTCTTCCTGCTGGGTTAACCGAAGCGGATATCGCCAATGGCTGGCTCGCTCTCTTCGATGGAGAAACTCTGTTCGGCTGGAAAGACACTAAAAAAAGTGGAGCGAACTGGCGAGTGGTCGACAACGCCCTCGTGGCCGATGGAGGCAAGTCCAGCATTTTGCGAACGACGACCGAATTCGATGACTACGAATTGAAAATCGACTTCCAGACTACTGAAAAAACCAACAGTGGTGTATTCCTGCGAATGCGTTACAAGCCGGGCGATGTCGCCACGGACTGCTACGAGCTGAACATTGCCGAGCCTTCCAACGCGTTCCCGACGGGATCGTTTGTTAAGCGAAACAAGGTCGAGGTCAAACACAAAAATGATCAATGGCGGACGTTCCACTTGACCGTGCGGGGCGACCAAGTAACCGTCATGCTAGACGGTGAAACGGTGAACGAGTACGTCGATACAGCGGGAGTCAAACGAGGCTACGTCGGTCTGCAGTTTAATAAAGGCCCGATCAAATTCCGAAACATCCTGCTACGCCCTTTGAACGTTGATTCCATTTTCAACGGCAAAGATCTGAGTCAGTGGGATGACTCGCAAGCGAAAGACAGTAAATTTACCGTCACCGAAACGGGCGAGCTAAAAGTCATTGGCGGCCGCGGTCAACTGGAATCCAAGATTCAACTGGCCGACTTTGTGTTCTCGATGCAGTGTCGCACCAATGCCGTCGGCTTGAACAGTGGCATCTTCTTTCGCAGCATCCCGGGCGAATTCACCAACGGTTACGAAAGCCAGATCCAAAATTTAGGCAAGGATGGCGATCGTTCGAACCCGGTCGACTGCGGAACCGGCGGCATCTTCCGGCGATCCAACGCCAGACGCATCAATGCGAACGATCAACAATGGTTCTGCAAAACAATCATCGCTACCGGGCCTCACATCAGCGTATGGGTCAACGGTCTGCAAGTCACCGACTGGAAAGATGAACGAAAGCCTCACGCGAATCCTCGTAAAGGCCTGCGCATCGAAAAAGGCACCTTCATCCTGCAAGGCCACGACCCGACCACCGACATTCTGTTCCGAAACTTCCAAGCACGAGAACTTTCGCCCAAAAAGTAGACGGTCTGTTGAAGCCGATGCTTCGCCGCGAACAATTTTCAAAACTGACCGTGCAATGCCGGTGATTGATGTTTGCCTTCGGAAACGCCGAGTGCCATTGCTGGACGCGCTGTCCCGCTCAATGAAGACACGATCATGCGAACTCAATTTAGCTTACGTGGGGTTTTCGCGATCCTAGCCATGGTCGCTGTGCTGCTTGCCACGATGCTCTGGCTATGGGACTCATCAGCCAACCGCGCGTTCGAACGCATCCCGCCGCTGTTTATTCCCTCCATCCCAATGATGGGTTTGGGAATAGCTTTGCTGCCGTTCGTTTGCCTGCCTGCTTTTGTTGGGCTTGCCGTAATGCTTTTCAAAAATCGGCCCGTTCCATACACCGCGATTGTGTTTGTCGGACTGCAATTCGTCGGGGTCGCGGTCGATATCAGTTACTGGGGGTGCGGCATTCGCTTAGTTCTAGCGATGCTTTTGGCACTGATCGCAATGGTTGGTGAACAATGTTACCGGCAATCATTGAAAACATACCGATGGATTTTTGGTCTCGCGCTTGCCATGACCGCTTGCTGGTACATCGCCACAATTTGCGTCGCCGCGTCTGCCTCCGTATGATTCCTCCGCAGTTCGCACAAACAACGGACTCGACACGCGGCACAACTACATCCAGTGGGTATCACTTTTTACCGCGACGCCTTCTCGGATTCCTTGCCGGCTTGCTTGGTAAAATCTCCCAATCATCGGTTCGGAATGACGATGCGGGCAGGCCTTCCTTATTCATCAGATTAGGTTCATCTGCGTTGCCCCAACCGTATCGAACCGCCACCGGACGAGCGACTTCGGGCGAACCAACGAGAACCGTGTCATTCTTGATCTCGGCCACCGCCGGGTGGAAAACCCTGTCTTTGCCAGCCACCGTAAAGTGAGAAATCGCTTTTCCATCTCTTGTCGCCAAACCACTCCCTGTGTGCTTGAACTTCAATCGAATTTTTTTCGACTCAACTTCATACCCGTTGTAAAGAGGCCCCGAATCGACCAAGTCCGTCCGACCATAGGTTCTATTGAGCGCCAGTAGCGCAAGCCGCTCACCGACGGGCTTCTTCTGTTTGGGATGGATGCTTTCCGGGTCGCCAATATCCATCGTGACCACCATGCCCGTATTGGGAATCTCAAGCGTTTGAAACTGTGCTTCTCGCAGCAATGCGGCCGGCAACTCATTGGTTTGATAGTGGAAAGGCGCAATCTGGACGAAGTAAAACGGGAAATCGCCTTGCCCCCATTCTTGTCGCCATCCTTTGATCAACTCGGGGAACAACTGGCGGTACTGCAAAGGTCGCTTAATGTTTGATTCGCCTTGATACCAAACCACGCCGCGCACGGAGAGCGGGATCAATGGATGTATCATTTTGTTGTAAAGAACCGAAGGCATCTGTTGATTAAAACCCTTTGGCTTACTCTTACCTCTTGCGAGCACAACGCCGTGTTTTTTGATCGCTTGACCGTAACTGTCCAGTGTTCCGTTAAACTCTGGAAACTTGCGAACGAGCTCTTGTTGACTCATCCAAGCTTCGCACGACGACCCGCCCCAGTTGGTTGAGATCAATCCAATGGGGACGTCCAATTCTTGACGCAGCCTGTGCCCGAAAAAATAAGCGACCGCACTAAAGGCGAGCACCGATCTAGAAGTACATGGAACCCACTGCGGCTTCACATCGTCCTGCGGCTGCAAAGCGATATCCTGCGGGACTTGGCAAAGACGGATTTGGGGATCTTTGGCTTTCGCCACGTCCTCTGCGAAATGCTTCTTTCCAAAGCCACGCATTTTCCATTGCATGTTCGACTGCCCGGAACAGATCCAGACTTCACCAATCAGCACATTGTTAATCCGCTGAGATTGATCGTTCGTTCTTATTTCGACAGCGTATTTACCACCTGAGGCGGTGTCTCGAGCAACTGCGGCGGGTGTTTTTATCGTGGTTTTCCATTTCCCATCAGCGTCTGCTTTAGCTTTTGAAACCTTTTTAGACCAAGATGTTTGGACGGTTACCAATTGACCTGGTTTGGCAAAGCCCCAAATCGGGGCATCTGCTTGCTGCTGCAAAACCATATTGTTGGCAAAAACACCAGCAAATCTCAACGAACCTTTGTCAGCCTGTTGCCCTGAAAGCGGGGGCGTCTGCACGAGCAAGAGTAGTAGACAAAGAAACCAAAACATTCGAGAAGGCATCGGAACTCCAAACAATTGTGGTAAACAGCAATTCTAGATACTAACATAAACCGAGCCGTTTCTGGCATATCGCTAGGAGAAACTTGAATGTGCATCTTCACTCAACCTGTAACCTCTGTGAACAACACGCAGATATTCGCGAGACGCAGTGGGAATGGCACGCAGTTCCTAGCGTATCAAATGAGCTACGAATCCCAAGAACCTAATGCGATGATTTTGCCGCTGCCAGTGAAGAAACCGGCCAACGACCAAACGCTCAATTTCATTGATCTAAAGAATTACGACGCGTTCTTCGACAAACTAGCAGATGGATTCCCGTTCCACTCGCCGTCCGGCATCGGTTGCTCTATGCCATCTAGCGCCAACGTAACTTGCGATAGTCTTGAGGTGTTCAAAGTCGGAAACTACATCGCTTCATTTGTACCGACACTGGCGGACTTTGACCGCCTTGATTCCAAATTTACTTTGCCAGCTGAAATTTGGGCAAACATCCCTAGGTACGAGGATTTTGGGTTTGCTGTGTTTCAGCTTGCGGCAGGTTCACTCAAACCGCATCCAATGGCGTTCGAATTCCAAACCGAGAACGACGAAATATTCTTTCCGACCATCCACATCCATGATGGCGAAATTCACGAAGCGGAGGAATTCGACCACATGTTGTATGTGCAACATGCTGGCTTAGACAGTCGAGTGTATGGCTACCAGAATTCCGATGTCGAAGACAAATCGACGGGGTTAATTCGCTCCAAGTATCTGGCATCCCATTTCTGTGACATCCACAAATCCATGGGACTGATTGATGGCGATCTATTGCTACACCGAAAAATCATCCGAGGCCAGTTGCCCAATAAAGATACGACGTTTGCGTTTTCAGGAGATCCAAATAGACGATCGCTCAATCTTCGACCGTGGCTATCCTATAGTCCTTGGCTGGTCGTACTCGCAGCGACTGGCTGGTTCTTCAACCGGAGATCCAAGCTCAAAAAAAGGCGAGAGTCGAAATCGACTGATCCCCACGGGGAAATCATGACGTAACAACGTACTGAATGTTAATCTGGACATGCGTGTGCTTCTCAATGACCAGATTAATAGTTCCGTCGCGGTGACGTATTTATTTCACGACGTCCACGCAGGCTGTCTTATGAAGACGGCTCTAACGTGGCTTGTTGGGGCCAGCGGATTTGCGGCGGGAGCCAGAACGAGCTTTCTTTGAAGTCCGTGGTCGCCATTTTCTCTTTTTCTTCGACGGACCGTCGGTGGACTCCAGCGCCGCTTCGTCGATCGTTTCATTGATCGCCCGCAGGCGATCGTCTTGCTCGATCCGCGTTTCCAGATCCCCCAAAATTTCTGACAGCTTTTGGTAGTTGGCGCCGATCCGGTCCAGACGTGATCGTACTTTGTCGCTTTCGCTGGTCAGCGTCGACGGATCGATCTCGATCTTTTTGGGTTCTAAATTTTTGCCGAAGAATGACATGGCTTCGTAACAGAAAGAGAAAGGATGCCGTGT
>CAZLYM010000089.1:0-4286 GCA_964563475.1 uncultured Pirellulaceae bacterium | reverse complement strand
AGAAGGCATCGATACATTTTCGTTGCCGAGTCAGCCAACGGCAAGGTTGCAAGCATGACAAAAGCACTACAAATGCGCGAATCGAGCACTTTTGGGGCTCGGTTTGTGAATTCAGAGGGATCAGACACCCGCTTTTTGTGCTCGGCGAACGCCTAGCAAACGCCGCCGCCTCGCGAAACGAATGCTCCATCGCCGGCAATTGCGTACTTGTCAGACCGCATAATCGTTACAGTCGATCCTAAATCCGTGATCGCCCGGTTGATCAAAACTGACAAGGATTCGCTGTGACTCGCATTCGCTGCGGTCTGCCTACAATTTAATAGTCCGTCGCTCGAATCGTGAGAAATCTGCCTCTCATGCTTAAGCAACGGATATCCTTTCGGGCAAGAACCGTTTCCATTGTAAAACGTATTTACCGACGTGATCACGCACTCTTTGAAACTAGGACTGAACTCCTTTCGCTGGCAAGGCCAGCGGTTGGGAGTCATTACAATCCTCGCTTGGGCGATGTTGGTGCATGGTGTATCTGTCGGTGCACAGGCACAGTCATTGTTCCGTGAACCGGCCATCCCAAGTGCCCGAACGGTTTCCAGCCAAGTCATTGACCGAGACAGCATCCCGGTCATCCTTGGTCGGGGCAATAGATCAAACGCGGCGTTCACGGTGGCTCAAGGTGCGGCGATCGAGACGATGGAGTCAATCGATGAACTCGACCCGACGACCTCCTTTCTGCCGCGCTCCGATGATCAGCGACAAACCTCTGATTTCGGCACGGATCGCAACATTGACGATCTTAGTGATGAGGAGTTCGAATCTCGGCTGCGAGCGATTCAGCGCATTGAAGATGATTCGCGAGTACCAATTTTGGAATCGCTTGACGATGGCTCTAGCCTGATTGCAGAACCAGATTTCCCAACTGATCAGTCTGGTCGGGAAACGATTCGGCAACGGTACCCGGACGGAAAGCCTCATGTTCTTCGCCAAGTGGCTCAGGACGCAGCGGGCAACTATTTCAACGATGGTGCTTGGCGCGTTTACAGTCGCGGCGGTGATGTGATCGCCGAAGGGCAGTTTGAGAAAAACAAAATGGTTGGCCAGTGGCGTCGATACCATAGCCCGGGTTCAGGCGGATTGTTTTCCACCGCTCCCTTTAACAAGTACGAAGGACGTTTCCTGTCAGTTGCTCAGTTTAGAAACGGCAAACTGGACGGTGCGTGGACGATCTACGATCAGAACAACCAAAAAGTCTTCGAAGTCGGTTACTCGAAGGGTAAGCGAGATGGCGGCGCGACATGGTGGTATCCGACAGCGACGAAGATGCGTGAAGCAACTTTTAACAAAGGTTTGCTCGATGGGAAGGTACTTGAGTGGGACGAGCAGGGCAAACTGACGCGGCGGGATGAATTCATCCGAGGCCAGCGAGTCGTACGAGTGGTCAGTCGCTATCGCCCCAACCGCCCTAGTGAAGAGCAGTACTATCTGGATAGCAAAATGGTCCTTGAAGGCGAAGACGTTTGGTGGGAGGCCAAACCGGCTGCGTTTTCGACTGTCGGCCAAAAGATCCAACAGGGCCCCATTCGGCGCTGGTTTGAAAATGGCCAACCCAAAATGCAAGGCCAGTACGACAAGGATCAACGAGTCGGTAGGTTCACGTGGTGGCACACCAACGGCGGTCGCAAACTGGAGGCCACGTATGAAAAAGGCAAGAAGGTGGGCATGTGGACGTGGTGGCACGAAAACGGCATGAAATCAATTCAGGGCGAGTACGAAAACAACCAAGCGATCGGTGTGTGGACTTGGTGGGACGAAGAAGGAACGGTCTCTCGCCAAGAGAATTTTGACAAACGAAATCGTGAACAAAACGGCTCAACGGGCGAACTAACCGATCCGAACGACGCGAAGTCTAATCGTCGGCGTAGCGATGACTCGGATTCGCCTTCGTCCATCATGGAAGATTCAACCGAAGACGATTCGCAACGGAATGATGAGTCCAGCGATTCTGATTCGCAAATCCCATTGTTGCTGGACACCGATGGCCTCGAGGCGATTGATTCACCAGCCACCGCTGTGGGCGAACTTCCTGACATCATTTTTGGCGACGAGCAACCCTGATCGCTTGATCGCCGCAGGATTGATCCGTTCGAAAAAAGAATCATTCGAACGAGACTCTCGCGGGCTACACGTGTTAAGATACCCGTGTAAGAAGCCGCATCAGGCTACCCAGTCGACATCTTTCGGTCGTTGGCGTCCTTCACCTTCAAAGACTTGCGGCCAAAGACACTTCCGCAATCATCGTTGACCTGTGGTGCAAGCCAGCTCCGCTACCAGAACTTTTATATTGTGGACGCCTTTTTCGATCACGGGCACACAAGACATAAACAATCTACTCTCATGAAAAATCTATTCACGCTCCTCAGCGTCGCCGCACTTGCATCCTTCCTGACCACGCCCGGCTTGGCGATGGAGGGCTCAGAATCAGCAACCTCGGAAAATTCCGGGCGGAAACCCAACGTCATTTTGATCATGACCGATGACATGGGCTACGGCGATGTCGGCATCAATGGCAACACCATGCTGAAGACGCCTCACTTGGATGAACTGGCCACGCAGAGCGTACGAATGACGGATTTTCATGTCGATCCGACGTGTGCCGAAACCCGCGCGGCGCTGATGACCGGTCGCTACAGCTGTCGGACCGGCGTCTGGCACACGATCAATGGCCGTTCCATCCTTCGAGAAGATGAATTGACCATGGCGGAAGTGTTTGAGCACAACGGTTACGCAACCGGGATCTTCGGCAAGTGGCACCTTGGAGACAACTATCCTTTCATGCCTTGGCATCGTGGCTTTCAAGAGTCGCTGATTCACGGCGGTGGTGGCGTTACACAGACTCCCGACCTGTGGCGTAACGACTATTACGACGACACCTATTTTCGAAACGGAAAGCCTGAGCCTCAAAAAGGCTACTGCACCGATGTGTTTTTTGATGCGACATTGGAATTTGTCAATCAAAATCGTGACAAACCATTTTTTGCTTACCTCGCTACGAACGCGGCGCACGGGCCTTACCTTTGCCCAGACAAGTTCTCGCAACCCTATCTTGATCAGGGTGTCGAAAAAACGATGTCCGCGTTCTATGGGATGATCGCCAGCATCGATGAAAACGTTGGCAAGTTGTGTAAAAAGTTAACCGAGTGGGATCTCGACCGAGACACCATTCTGATTTTCATGTCGGACAACGGAACCGCTCGTGGAATGCTCAAGCCCGCCGCTCTTGAAAAAGGCTACGCTTGGACTGGATTCAATGGCGGTTTCAGCGGAACCAAGTCTTCCAACCAAGAAGGCGGTCATCGTATACCGTTTTTTGTGCGTTGGCCTGCGGGCAAAATTGGCGGTGGAAACGAGAACGCGACGCTGACTTCGCACTTTGATTTACTCCCCTCCTTCGTCGACATGTGCGAATTAAAAATGCCACGCGAAGTTAAATTCGATGGTCAATCGCTGAAGGAACTCTGGCTGACCCCGGACGGTGAAACGGACCTGACTAACCGAACTCTGGTCGTTCATTCGCAGCGAGTTGAAACGCCCGTAAAATGGAAACGTTGCTCTGTGATGAAGCAAAACTGGCGGTTGATCAACGGCAAGTATCTGTACGACTTGGAAACAGACCGAGCACAAAAGAAAGATATTTCCAAACAACATCCGAAAATCGTCGCGGAACTGCGGAGCAGCTACGACGCTTGGTGGGACAGTGTTTCTGAAAAATTTTCGCAGTACGTCAGGATCCCATTAGGTAGCCAAGCCGAACCCGACGTGTTGTTAACCTGCCACGACTGGCATGCGACCGAAGGAGAAGTCCCATGGAACCAAGGTAAAATCCGCTCAGACCTATCGTCTAACGGCTTCTGGGCGGTCGATGTCATGCAACCGGGAAAGTATGAGATTACACTTCGAGTTCGCCCTACCGGCGTCAAATATAAATTCAAATCTGGGAAAGCTCGAATTAAAGTGGGCGAACAGGAACAGCAGGTCTCGATTGAAGAAGGCCAAGACGCGATCACCATGTCAATCGACCTGCCCGCCGGACCGGCACTACTTCAAACTTGGATCTCCGAGGGCAAGAAAGTCCGAGGAGCATACTACGTTGACGTCAATCAGGTTCGCTAGTTTTTCATACAGCCGCTTTGCGAATATTTAAACGCTCAATACAAACGCTCAATCAATTGTTCAAGTCATCAATCATTATGCCAAGATTCATTTTCGCGTTGCTGCTGACGTCGCTGCTC
>CAZLYM010000088.1:0-15153 GCA_964563475.1 uncultured Pirellulaceae bacterium | reverse complement strand
GCGAGACAGTCTAACCCGATCGACGTTTGCCCAGTACGGGGCATTGTTGTTTTTGGATGAAGTCGGTGAACTTGGTGCGGATGAGCAAGCAATGTTGCTTAAAGCGATCGAAGAGAAACGCTTTTTGCCGGTCGGTAGCGACGTCGAAGTCGGTTCGGACTTTCAGTTAATTGCGGGTACCAATCGTGATCTGAGAGCTGCTGTAGCAGCGGGTGAGTTCCGTGAGGATTTGTTGGCTCGGATTGATTTGTGGACCTTTCGCTTGCCGGGGCTCGCCGAACGCCCAGAAGATTTCGATGCGAATCTGGTTTATGAGCTGGCGGAGTATGCTTCTGCGACAGGCAATAAGGTGTGTTTTACCGCGAAGGCACGCAAGCGATTTTTGGATTTTGCGAAATCGGATCAGGCCAAATGGAAGGCCAATTTTCGAGACTTCAATGCCGCCATTATGCGGATGTCGACGCTGGCGGATTCGGGCACGATTAGCGATGCGAATGTCGTTGAAGAGTGCGAGCGGTTGACGGCGAGTTGGAGTGGTGGTGAGCAGGCAGCTGCCGGTAAGCCAATCGCCGGATCAGAAAAACGGATCGTAGATTTGTTGGGAGAGGATTGGCGAGAGCGATTTGATTTGTTTGACCAGCGGCAGTTGGTAGAAGTGGTCGAAGTTTGTCGCAACTCTCGTTCGTTGGCAGCGGCGGGACGAAAATTGTTCGCCGTTTCTCGTGAGGTGAAGAAGAATCCGAACGATTCGGATCGGCTACGGAAGTACTTGGGCAAGTTTGGGATTACTTGGAAACAGTTGATTTGATTAACTGCCCCGTTGCCGCGATTGCTCTGCGCTGCGTTGTTGCCATTCGGTTGGTTCTTCAGATTTTTTCCGCGTACAGCGGTCTTCTTTTAGCAATCGACTCTGTTGGTGCTGGCTGGGCACGCAGCCAAAGCAATTACACATCAATTTCTTCGGCGTCTTCGGCGCGTTCCATGATAAAGCGGAAACGGGCCGATGCGTCGCGGCCCATCAGGTCGCTGATCACTCGGTCGGTTTCCAAGTGGTCGTCGATCTCGACTTTTAGCAGGCGGCGAGTGTCCGGGTTGAGCGTTGTTTCCCACAGGACTTTGGGCATCATCTCGCCCAGTCCTTTAAACCGCATGATCTCCGGATTGGCTCGGCCTGTGTGTTCGGCCAAGATGCGAACGCGGTCGTCGTCGTCCGCCGCCCAGTGTGTTTCCTTGCCGATATCAATGCGATAAAGCGGCGGCAGCGCGATGAATAGGCGCCCGTCGGCGATCAGTTGTGGCATGTGACGGTAGAAAAACGTCAGCAGTAGCGTCGTGATGTGATGCCCATCGCTATCCGCATCCGCCAGCAGGATGATGCGGTCGTAGCGGATGCTGGCCACGTTCAGTTTCGGTCCGATGCCACAACCGATGGCGGTGACCAGATCTTGGATCTCTTTGTTGTCCATGATCTTTTTGAGTGTGGCACTTTCGGTGTTCAAGACCTTTCCACGCAGCGGAAGAATGGCTTGATAATTTCGGTTGCGGCCTTGTTTGGCGCTGCCGCCGGCCGAGTCACCTTCGACGATGAACAATTCACTGTTGCCGCGGCCACTGTTTAAGCAATCGCTCAATTTTCCTGGCAGCATCGATCGTTTGCCGCCTGTCTTGCGTGACACGGCAGCCGATGCGGCGCGGGATGCGGCTCGAGCGCGTGCGGCAGCGATGATGCGGGCGACGATGATGTCGGCGACGCTACGGTTATTGTTCATCCACTGTTCGAGGGCAGGGCGGAACGTGCTTTCCACGGCCGCTTGAACGTAGGCGTTGTTCAAACGATCCTTGGTCTGGCCTTGGAACTCCGGGTCAGAAATGAAGACCGAAACAATCGCAACCATGCCTTCACGGATATCCTCCGCCGTGATTTTTACCCCGCGAGGGATCAAGTTGTGGGTGTCAAAGTAGTTGCGGACCGCTTTGATCAGGCCGCCACGAAATCCGTTTTCGTGAGTTCCGCCGTTGGCGGTTGGGATTCCGTTGACGTAGCTGCGAACGTGTTCGTCGGTTGCTTCAGTCCATTGCAAAGCAATTTCGACTCGTTCCTTTTCGTCCCATGATTCGGTAAACGGTGCTTCGTGAATAGGGCGAGCGTTGCGGTCCTTCATGACCTTCTTTAGAAAGTCGACTAGGCCTTCCTCGTGATGGAAAGTTTCCTTCTTCCCATTGACGTCGTCTTGGAACGTGACTTTGACGCCTCGATGGAGGAAGCTGGCGATTTCCAAGCGGGTTCGGATCGTGTCCGGATTGAAATTGGTTTTGGGGAAGATCGTTGGATCAGGTGTAAAGGTGATCGCGGTCCCGGTGCCTCGGATTTTCCCTTTGAGTTTTTGAAGTTTCGATTTCGCGAGTCCCTTGCTGAACTCCATGCGATACTGAGCCCCATCGCGGCGGACAACGGCGACCAGTTGTTTGGACAACGCGTTAACGACCGAGGCACCGACGCCGTGCAGACCGCCGGCGGTTTTATAGTTGGTGCCTTCGAATTTTCCGCCCGCGTGCAGGATGGTCAGGACCATTTCCAAGGCGGGTTTTTTGGTTTTTGGGTGTTTGTCGACCGGGATGCCTCGACCATTGTCCGAAACCGTGACGGTGTGCCCATCTTTGTGAAGCTGGACCGTGATTTCGGTCGCATGACCGTTCATCGCTTCGTCCACGCTGTTGTCGACGATTTCCCAGACTAGGTGATGCAGGCCCGCCATGCCGACGCCGCCGATATACATGCCCGGACGTTTGCGAACCGGGTCCAAGCCTTCAAGGGCGACGATGTCTTTAGCGCCGTAGGATTTTGTAACAGCCATGGTTGAATGCGGAATTGAGGATGCGGAGTAGGGAATGCGGAGTGCCGAATTAGAAAACGACGGCTCTTACTTCTTTTCAGGTAGTGGTTCGGGAGACTCAACCGGCGGCAAGACAATTTTTGCGATCTTGCCGTTCTTCTGGATCTCGTTCCCTCGCCCGCCACGCCCGGTGGTTTTGTACTTGGCAGTGCTGATCGTTTTTTGTGCGCCGCGATTGGTCTCGACCAACAGCAGGTCACGATCGCTGGCAGACGGCTTGAAGCCGACCAGTCGGTCGTCCTTGGCCAGCTTGATCAATGTGACTCCTTTGCCGGCTCCGGAAAGGTAGTTGATGTCTTCGGCCGGGCAGATCATGGCTCGGCACGCTTCGGAGATCGCCAGAATGGTTTCGTTGGCGTCGATCGGATAGACGCCAATGATGGACGCCCCAGCAGCAACGCGAGCGTAGCGGCGACCGCTACGAGTCGATGGTTCGGCCAATGCGCCAAGCCCAAAACGAAGGGCGAAGCCGTTGCTGGATGCCGCCAATCCGTGAATGTCGGGGCAGTACTCGGGATCTTTCGGGTCGGCAATATTTCCGATCACTCGTGGGTCAAACGAAAGGACCGAAACGATTTTCTCGCCGTCTTTGAGCTTGAAGAGTTTTTGGACAGGTTCTCCAAATCCGGTCGACGCTGGAATGTCGGCCAAGCGAGCGGTATAGCAAACGCCGGCGGAGCTGAAGAACCCGATGGTGGCTCGAGTGGAACCGGCGACGCACGCCAGCACGCTGTCGCCTTGGCGAGTACGGCTTTTGGCGGGGTCGGCGATTTGTCGTTGACGCTTGACCCAACCGTCTTTGGTGACCAGCACGTGGCAGTCTTCGGCCACGATGAAATCTTCAGCCGTGTACTCGGCGTCTTCCACGTCGGAAGTGATTTTTGATCGACGCTTGGACGCAGTGTCTTTGCAGAAATCAGCAACGAGCGATTCGATTTCTGTGCGAACGATTTTCCAGCGTCCCGCCTGATTGGTGTTGGCGCTGTCGGCGTCTTCTTTGAGCAGCTTGCGAATGGCGCGGGCGCGTTTTTCTTTGTCCTTCAGTTCGTCCAAGATCAAGTTGATCTCAAGACGAGCGAGTCGATACAACTTCAGTTCTAGGATGGCATCGGTTTGTTCGGCGTCCAAGCCGTCCTTGCCTTTGCCGACGGGGAACCGCTTCATGATCTTTGCGGCGGCGTCTGCTTTTCCATCCGATTTACGGATGATCTTGATGATGACGTCTAGAGCGTCGAATACCGTTACGAAGCCACGCAGAATGTGCAACCTTTTTTCCAGCGCCGCCAATTCGTTTTCAAGACGCTTGGTGACGACTTCAAGACGGAAGTGTAGAAAGTGCCACAGGATTTCCTTCAGCCCCAACCGCTCGGGCCGTCCGACCTCGGGGTTTTCCGTGGGAACTAGGCAAGTCAGGTTGACGTTGAAATTGGTTTGCAGAGGTGTGTGCTTATATAAGTAGGCGAGAACTTTATTTTCGTCCGCGTCTTTCTTAAGCGTCAGGTCGATGCAAATGTCGTCGTGGACTTCGATCGCTTTGCCTGACAACAATTCTTTGGAGGTCGACAGATCTTTGACCTCGGTAACCAGCGGTAGCTTACTGCTGTAGACCAATTCCGATATTCGCTCGACCAGTGTGGCTTTGACAACACTGTAAGGAATCGAGTCGATTCGTAGGACACGTGATCCTTTGGGGCCTTTGACGACCTTGCCGGTGCCTCGCAGTTTGATTGGGCCTTGGCCGGTTCGATAAATGTCGCGAAGTTCCTCTTTGGTGTTAATCACTTG
Source organism: uncultured Pirellulaceae bacterium (assembly GCA_964563475.1). Classification (GTDB taxonomy): domain Bacteria; phylum Planctomycetota; class Planctomycetia; order Pirellulales; family Pirellulaceae; genus Mariniblastus. The sequence goes on along the minus strand of CAZLYM010000088.1, from coordinate 10,474 downwards.
CCCGCCGGTCGGGAAGTCGGGGCCTTGGACCGCATCGTTGGCGACCAGTTGATAGTCTTTGATCTCGGGATCTTTGAGCAACTTCAAGAGCGCGTTGCAGACTTCTTTCAGGTTGTGGGGCGGGATGTTGGTGGCCATGCCGACCGCGATTCCGGTGGCTCCGTTGACCAACAGGTTGGGGACTCGGCTGGGAAGAACGACCGGTTCTTGGTAGCGGCCGTCATAGTTGTCCTTGAACGCGACGGTGCGCGTGGCTAAGTCGGCCAGCATTTCGGTACTGATCCGAGTCATCCGGCACTCGGTGTAACGCATGGCGGCGGCGTTGTCGGCATCGATCGAGCCGAAGTTGCCGTTGCCGTCGACCAGACGCATTCGCATGGCAAACGGCTGAGCCAGTCGGACCATGGCGTCATAGATACTGCTGTCACCATGAGGGTGATAGTTACCCATGACTTGGCCGACGACGGTTGCCGATTTTCGGAACTTGGCCGTGTAGGTCAAATTCTGCTGGTTCATCGTATATAGGATTCGGCGTTGGACCGGCTTCATTCCATCGCGCACGTCGGGGAGTGCTCGGCTGGTGATCACCGACAGGCTGTAGTTCAGGTATCGTTTTTGCGCGGCCAGCCTGAGCGGAACGGCCATGATTTCGTCAGTGGCTTCGGCATCGAGGTCCAGATCAAGCTGCGCTTTCTTTCGAGAATTGCTCCGTGAGCGGCTCGACTTGCCAGCCGGACGCTTCTTGGGCGAAGCGGTTAGTTTCTTGGAAGAGCGTGTTGCTTTCTTCTTTGTTGAGCGACGTTTCGCCATTTCTTGGTTTTCGGTGTACGGTTAGGGGTTTGCGGTTTTGTTTGCCGTATCGGCTCGATTGATGCCAGCTGGTCGCGGTCGACGTTTCGCCGCGTTTTCCACTGGATTTCGGACAAAAGGTCTTGGTAACCCCGTGATCTCAGTGGAACCAGAGGCAAGCTGGCGAAAGTATATCAATCAGGCGGTTTTGGTCACAGCCGATTTTGACGATTGCCCGATTGTGAGGCCAAGGGTTCGATTCTGCGGTCGGATGCGGCTGATTTGACTGTTACGGCTATTCTTGCGTGGCCGAAAGTTTCAGTTGTACAGACGATCGCGCTGAAGAAGATTGGGCGGGATTAAGTTTCTTTCAGGAGTCAACCAGATGCTTCGTGTCCTATCTGTTTTCGCTTTCGCTACGTTCATGGTCTTTGATGCTGGCGAAGTTCTGGGTCAGCAGTACGGTCAGGGAAACCTGCCGAACCATCTGTTTAGCCAGTACGCAACGGCTCCCGGAGCCAGTCAAGCTACCGCAGGCCTGTATCCGGCTCCTCACTATGTGCCGCCTCATGTTGGCAATAGCTGGTACACGTATCAAGCGTTAATGCCGCACGAAATGATGTATCCTCATCAACGCAATTACTACAACTACGATTACAGCACGGCATTTTACGGAAGTGGAGCGTCGTTGAACAAGACGAGCGTTGTCTGGCAAAGTGGAGCCAATCATTACGCTCCATTGCCGTTCACTCGGATTGGTTTGTCGCGTTTGACTTACAAAATTCAAGCCAGCAAATACTGCTTGGACGGGAATTGTGCATCGCAGGCCCTCGCAAAAGCCAAAGCAAACTGGGCAGCTGCGACCGCAAACTGCCCCAATGGCAGGTGCCGCTAGTTCTTTGATGCTTTGTCATGTTTGAAAAAAGGGTTGGCAAATCGTTTCAAGCGGACGCGAATGTCGCATCGAGTTGCCAATCCAAACATTGATTTTGACAAAGCATCAGTTCGAATTTCACATAGATATTGCGATCGATCAGTCGGTATCCGCATCACGCGTAAACGAGAAACCAAAACACAAACGGGCTAAATCCAATGAAGAAAATGATTCTGACTTTTGTCGCTGCTCTGGGCGTCTGTCTTCTGGCTCAGGCAACATCTGTTCAAGCTCAATGTGCATCCTGCGGAGCTGCTGCTGTGGAATCGACCAGCTATCAGACGGTCGACTGCGGCCCGACCGGTTGCGGTGGAGTCCGTGGATGCAAGGGTGAAGGTTGCGGTGGAGCCCGTGGCTGCAAGGGTGAAGGTTGTCCTACGTTGAAGACTGCCTTGAACGGTGGCGTTGACAATTCAGTTCGTGATGCCGACGGGGTGATTCAGCCGACGACCACCCGTCATCTGCGGTTTCGGGAAACAGTCAAGTACGGCGTTCAGGATCACTTTAGCCCTCGACGTTTCTATCCGTACACCAATGCAGGACTAGGGGCAGGACACACTCACACATGGATGCAGCAGCAGGCAGCGGCAACGCCGTGGCATGGCGGTAACTCGCACTGGCGATGGGGAACTCCGACGGCGTTGGTGGTTCCAGCAAACGCGAGCTACGGAACGAATTACGCGTGGGGAGTTGGTCAGACGACCAGTACGCCGCTTTATCATCAGTTCGGACAAGGTTACGGCGGAGTCGCGTATGGCCCCGGTTTTAACGCTTATCCAAGCGCTCCGTATTACCCTTCGAGCACCAACCAGTTTGGTGTCTACTCAGTGCGAGCACCTTGGTAGTCGACCTGGCTGTAAATCTCTCTTGCCGTGTGTACTACTGATTTTCAGTTGCTTTGGCATGTGCGTTTAGCATGCGTGCGAGGTGATTTACTCGGCGAGGGAATCTTGATCCCTTGCCGACGCCGTAGTGGGGGCGGGTTGGGATGAAATCCAGCCGAGTCCGTCGCCACGAGTCCATCGCGCCAGTGCTGCCTGAATCAACCGCGTTTGGCCTCGTCTGGCGCGTCTCATTCTTTTTACGTGCTCGTCTTACTGGGCTGGCTGAGAAGGAGCGGGAGGTGGAATGATTGGCGGCGCTGAAACAACTGGTTGTTGAATCGGTGCAGCAGGTTTTGCAGGAGGCGGTTGACTGCCAGCTGGTGCAGCAGAATCAGCCGAGTTGCCAGCTGATGCAGCCGAGCTAGGTTGCTTTGCGGGTGCTGCTGCTGGTTGCTGTCGAGCGGGCACTTGGTTTTGGGCTGGTTGCTGTGGAGCAGCCGGCATCGGTTTCGCAGCGGCTGGCGCAGGTGCATTTGTTGGAGCAGCCGTTTCTTGAGCTGGTGGTTTCTGGGCAGCCTGCTGAGGTGGTGCTTGAGAGGCAGCCTGCTGAGGCGGTGCTTGGGGGGATGTGGCAACGTTTTGAGGAGCCGCTGGCGTGGGCGGCTGCAAACGTGGCGCAGCGGGCAGTGCCTCTTCGCCCGGTTGATTCAATACGGACGTGAAGTAACTTTTCACGACGCGGTCAAAATACTCGGGGCGAATCTCCATTTCCAGTTCGTTGTAAACACAGAAATTGCGAATCTGATTGAGCAAATCTCTCGGGTGGCAGCGGCGTAGGCGACGTCCGCTGGCCAGAAAGTGCATACTGAGCAAATAGTCGACAACTTCGGCGCGGTATTCGCACTCGAATCGCTTGCAGTAGATTTCGAACAGCTCGTGGAACTCTTCAGGCGTCGGATCACCGATTTCAATCTTGTAAGGGATTCGCCGTAGGAACGCTTCGTCCACCAAATCGGATGGTTCGAGGTTCGTCGAGAAGATAATCAGCTGTTCAAACGGGACTTGGATTTTCTTGCCGGAAGCCAGAGTCAGAAAGTCAATACGACTCTCCAATGGCACGATCCAGCGATTCAGTAGCTCTTGGGGTTCGATTCGCTGTCGCCCGAAGTCGTCGACCAACAGGCAGCCGCAGTTGCTTTTCATTTGCAACGACGCTTCGCTAACATTACTGTTGGGATCGTGACGGATCTCAAGCGAATCCATCGTCAATTCGCCTCCAACGACCACCGTTGGCCGACGGATTTTGACCCATCGCTTGTCGAATGCGGCATCGATCAGCAGTGAGTTCGTATCGTCGTTACCTCGCTGATGGTAGGCAGCGTCATAGAATTTGATGATCTGGCCGTCTTCAAAAATCGCGTGAGGAATCCAGATTTCGTGGCCAAAACACTGAGTAATTCGCTGGGCCAGTGTGGATTTACCGTTGCCCGGCTCGCCGTAGAGAAACAGACCGGCACCCGAGTTGATCGCCGGGCCGAGATTTTCAAACAGATGCTCGTTGATCGAGATGTCCTGAAACGCCGATTTTAGTTGGCTTCGCTTGGGAGATTCTGCTCGGATCGTTTGTGCTTCGGCACTCAAGACATAGTCCATCAATGGCACGGGCGCAGGGCCGACATAAGAGCAAATCTGCGTCGCCGCCGCCGCCCGTTCGCGACCGGTTTCTGTCAGCACGTAGTTGTAGTCGTTCAGTGGAGCCGCGCCACTGTGAACGATGATCTGCCGGGCTCGCAAGTGCTGGTAGAGTGCTTCAAGTGTCGGGAAGGGCAGGCACAAATCGTTGGCCAACTGGCGACCGCTGGTCGTTCCGACAACTGCCAGACGCTTGATCAAAAGAGATTCGATTAGCGAAACAGGGAGTCCGGTCTCCTTGAGCGAACTTGGCTCCGACGGACGATACGACTCGTCCGCCATGATGGTTGCCAACAGGCTACTGCTGAGTTGGGAACTAGTTTCACTTGACATTGTCACCACTCGTCAGTGGGGGGGGGTAAATACAGTCAGACAGATTGATGCAGGAACTCCTTCCAATCTCTTTCATCTTCGGCATTTTCATACATGAATCCGCGACTCGAGCATCTCCGTCCCGTCAAATCATTCTTTCGGTGAAACCGACCGCCCATTGTGATCGTAGCAGCCGTCGGCACAGTCACGATCGGCATAACCGGACCAGAGACCCGGGCAAAATTCAAGTTTAAAGGGGGCTTGGCCTTGGGTGAAAGCTAATCATTAGGGAGCAGAAATGGCCTCGCAGGTTTTGTGTGAAGGAGGCTAGGCTTGCTGACCCCAAACCTTTACAAAAATAATTGACTGTTAGACATGAGCGAAGTTAACTCATTTCAATCGACCCCGGCAACTGATGCGCCTATTTCCGAGCCATCCACAGGCTTTTGGTTTCTGTCGGGGCAAATCGAAGAATCAGAGCCGACTCGAGAGTACGAGATCCATTCGTTCCCGTTTTCGATTGGGCGTCGTAAAGATTCCTCGATGTGCCTGCCATTAAGTTGTATCTCAAAAAACCATGTGGAAATTGTTGCCGGACCCGAGGAGACATTGATCCTTCGAGAACTGGGTAGCACAAACGGAACATTCGTTAACGGTGAAAAACTCGAAGGCGAAAAGACGTTGCATCAAGACGATCTAATTCACTTTGCAACGATTGTGTTTCGTGTTGGTTATCGTCAGGAAGGCAACACGATGTACAACACCGTCCACGAGGACGTGTGCGACCAAGCTCTTGCGATGATCCAGTTTGAGAGACTGATTAGTGATGGAGGTTTGTACCCTCACTTCCAACCGATCGTGACGCTCGAAAATCAGGAGCGAATTGGATATGAAGTCCTTGGACGTAGTCGACTGTTTGGTCTTCAGTCGCCGCATGAAATGTTTGCGGCAGCGTCTCAGTTGAATATGGAAGCACAGCTGAGCGAAGCGTTTCGCTTGCGAGGTATCGAAATCGGAACCGCTTTCGGTTCAAACATGAACCTGTTCGTGAACACACATCCGAAAGAACTCGATCGTCCTGAGCTATACCAGTCACTGACGGATCTGCGAAATGTCGCGCCCGAGCAGATGATCACCCTTGAGATCCACGAAGCTGCTTCGACCAATTTAACGATGATGGCCGAGCTACGAGCCGTGTTGAAAGATCTTGAGATCAAGCTTGCGTTTGACGATTTTGGCGTCGGTCGTGCTCGGTTGGTCGAATTGGGCGAAGTGCGTCCCGATTTCTTGAAGTTTGATATGAAGCTGACCAAGAACATCGAAAATGCTCCCGCCAGCCGGCAGGAGTTGGTGGCCTTGTTCGCAAATCTGGTCAACAGCCTTGGAATCAAGACCTTGGCCGAGGGAGTCGAGACCCGCGAGTGCCACGAAACGCTCGTCGAAATGGGCTTTCAGCTTGGGCAAGGCTTCTACTACGGGCGTCCTTCTCCGGTTTCCAAGTTCATTTCGATGGAAAAATTGGAAAAGAGCGACACATGCTCGACCGATCTTGCCGATGTTAGGGTGGACCCAAATATGGGTGTCAGCCCCCAGCAACGCTAGTAACGGCCGTAGCGGCGATGGCCCGGCATGAGCCCCGATTGACGCGGGGCTCGGTAGAAATCGATCTGTCCTGAGGCCTAGGCCTTCGCAAAGGTGTTTTTCAGGGCTATTTTGCGACTTCCGTAATCCGGGATGCGCTGCTAGAATCCGGGGCTCAAATTTACAAAATTCATTCTATTGCGTGAGTGAAGTCGAGGTTCTCCGATGGCAAAATCAAAGAAAAAACTAGAAATCGTTCATCTCGTTTGTGAAGAAACGGGTGACTACAACTACACAATCCGCCGTAAGTCAGGCGGTGAAAAGTTGAAGTTGAAAAAGTACTCACCCCGACTGCGCCGCCATTCGGTTCACAACGAGAAGAAAAAGTAGGCCCAGCGTGGCGACTTCGGATTCGAAACAAAAGTTTACGATTCCGATTCAATTCAAACTGCAAAAAGCTCGCGCATTGTCGCGAGCTTTTTTCGTGAGACTCGAAGGCCTGGTCCCGTTCTTTTTACGACCAAGTCCGAACGACTTTTGTATTGGCGATTCTGTCGTGAAGACATCGCTTGCTGACGGTGAAGATAAATATGAAATCAATCAGATAAACAAAAAGACTAAGCTCCTCACCTAGTAGACCTACTAAATTGCGGTTCCTGATCAGAAAGGAAAGCAGGTAGGCAGGCAACATAATGGGTAGGTCTCGTAAGAGAACCATCCGCCACATTGGAATCAGCTCGCTCGTTTTGCGGTCTTCGATCCGAATTCCCATCAGTATCTTGCCGACCGTTTGTCCGCGTGTTGCCAACCAATACCCGTGAATGAAATAGTATGCCGAAATCCAAATCGAAGCGGCCACCAATTCACCAAACCACGATTGTTGTGTCGAGTAAAAGGTTCCGATGGAACCAAGGAAGTAAAAGGCCGGAAGCAAAATCGTAAATCCCAGCAATCCATCAGCAACCCATGCCACGAGTCGGGCGGAGCGATCCGCCAATTTTCCGCTTCGAACTACCTCGCGAAATGAGACCGGAGCCTCGGTGCTAAGTGGCGCCTGAAACGGGTTGATGTCGCTTGAGTCTTCCATCGATCTCATATTTTGGGTGTTCAGAATCTCGCTCTTCCATCTAGGGCTATTGTAGCGTATGGCGCATCGCCTAGCCGGGTTCGCTTGAGTTCGCTTGAGTCTGGCCGCGTTCGCTTGATGCCGAGCAAGTGATTTCTTAACATGGTCACTCAAAGTCAGGGATCTGGAAGGGACTCACAATGGCGATGCGATGGACGATTAAGGCGCATGATGCACAGCTGGTGCAATCGATCGAGCAACACTCAGGGGTCTCGCCCGTCATCGCGCAGATTCTGGCGCTCAGGGGGATCACTCGACCGGACGAAGTTGCTTCGTTTCTTGATCTTAAAATGACTGGCCTGCGCCCGCCGCAGGAACTTCCGGGCGTGACGGATGCGGTCAATGTCATTTATTCGGCGATCAAGTCCGAAAAGAAAATCTTCATCTACGGCGACTACGACGCGGACGGGATGACGTCGACCGCGATTCTCTTTCGTTGTATCAAACTGCTGGGCGGGGACGTTTCTTATTTTGTGCCCAATCGCCTGAGCGACGGTTATGGTTTGAACTCGGATTGTCTGGACAAACTTCACAAACGCGGGGCCGAGTTAGTTGTGACGGTCGACTGTGGTGTCGCCAGTGTTGAACAGGTCGACCACGCCAAAAAAATCGGATTGCAGGTCGTTGTCACCGACCACCATCTGCCCGGGCCGATATTGCCTGCCGCCGATGCGATCGTTCACCCGGGTCTGCCCGGCGGCGATTATCCGTTTGCCGGACTTTGTGGAGCCGGGGTGGCGTTCAAACTGGCGTGGGCGTTGTGCCAAGAACATCATGGTTCACCAAAACTGCCAGAAGAACTTCGCAATTTCTTGTTTGCAGCGTGTTCGCTGGCTGCAATTGGAACGGTGGCCGATGTCGTGCCGCTACTGGATGAAAATCGAATCATTGTGCACCACGGTTTGAATTGTCTGCGGACATTCGCCAACCCGGGATTGGCAGAATTGGTCAAACTGGCCAAGCTCGATAAGAAGCCTCAACTGGCCGCCGAAGATATTGGCTTTTTTCTGGGGCCTCGCCTCAACGCGGCAGGTCGTCTGGGGCAGGCGCAGCTGGGTGTGGAGCTGTTGACGTGTGAAAACGAAGAACGGTCGGTCGCTTTGGCTCAATACATCGACGAGCTGAACAAGAACCGGGACAGCCTTGAGCGAAAAATCATTCGTGCGGCGAAGAAGCAGGTCAAGGAACAGTTCGACCCTGAATCCGAACCGGCACTGGTGCTGGCGGGTTCCGACTGGCATCTGGGAGTGATTGGGATCGTCGCGGGGCGGCTGGCGTCTCAGTATCATCGACCGACCGTCGTGATCTCGACCGACCCGTTGGGAAATCGAGACGGTGTGGGTTCGTGTCGCACGTCATGCGGAGTCAATCTGCACGAAGCGCTCAGCAATTGTCAGGATCATTTGATCAAGTTCGGTGGTCACTCGGCGGCAGCCGGGCTTTCCATCGCGGCAGATCAGGTGGATGCGTTCCGCGAGGATTTTTGTCAGCAGGTGCTTGAGCAAACCAATAACGGGCCGATGGTGCCGGAGCTAGATATTGATGCCGAGGCATATGTTGGTCAGCTGACGATTGGGATGATGAACGACTTGGAAAAATTGGCTCCCTTCGGGGCCAGCAATCCACGACCGGTGATGTGTGCGTCGGGCGTTCGGCTTTCGGCTCCTGCCAAAACGATGGGATCCGACGGACGCCATCTGTCCGTTCAGTTGGAACAGGACTCGGTCAAGATTCGAGCCGTTGCGTTTGGAAAAGGCGAATGGGCAGAAGCACTTTCGGACACCGATTCTTTGTTTGATATTGCGTTTCGCCCCGTGATCAATGAATTCCGCGGCCGTCGCACCGTGGAAATGCACCTGATTGATTACCGCGTCAGTGAAGCCGTCGCGGCGACCGCGTAGCCCTAGAATTTTGCGGCCAGTACGCACGTTATCCAGTCGAATAAATCGAATGTCAAACAGTTCTTATCCACCCGGTTGGCCAATTGATTCTGATTGGACTTCCAAGTTGACGCTCGCGTTCGAGTCTCCCGACTTTGTGGCGTTGCAACAGTTTGTTGATCAAGACCGTCAGTCATGCGAGGTCTACCCGGCGGTTGACGATGTGTTCAATGCGTTTCGTCTGACCGGTTTCGCTGACGTGAAAGCTGTGATTCTGGGTCAGGATCCCTACCACGGTCCGGGGCAGGCTCATGGTCTGAGTTTTTCGGTGGGGCCAGAGTGTCCGCTTCCTCCTTCGTTGAAGAACATTTTTAAAGAGCTCCAATCGGACGTTGGTGGTGTTGATCCAAAGCATGGAAACCTTGAACCGTGGGCGCGGCAGGGAGTCCTATTGCTGAACACGGTGTTGACGGTTCGCGATGGGGAAGCGAACTCACATCGAAAACGTGGCTGGGAAGATTTCACCGACAGCGTGATCCGAGCACTCAGTCAGCGAGAACAGCCGGTCGTTTTTTTGTTGTGGGGCAAGCCAGCACAATCGAAAGCTTCGTTGATCGCAGATCGGCACATCATTCTGAAAGCGCCTCACCCATCGCCGTTGTCAGCCTACCGAGGATTTTTCGGCAGTTGTCCTTTTTCAAAAACGAACGCGGCGTTGGCTGAAACTGGTCAATCGCCGATCGATTGGACTTCGATCGGCGATTGACCATGGTTTTTTACAGAGCAGACCTGCCCTCGTTTCTGCCCAGACGGGAAGATCAAACAGGCTTTGCTCTCTGACTTTGGAATGGTCATTAGTAGAAGCAAAATAGACCAGCCAAGCTGCAGGCATTTCGCAAGATGGAGCAACATTGTTATCTCGCGTCTACGAATCGTCTTCTGCCGACACGTGGGTTGTGACATTGGAGGCATCAACCCATTGTTATCCGATGCGTGGTCACGCTGGATTGTTGAGCTTGTCGACTTCCGCCTTGAGTATCTTTATCAACTCGCGACAAGAAGTCACGTCGAAATTTAAGCGTCAATCAACACGTTCATTGAACGGTATTGGGGCTAATCGCTAGCGGTTGGGCAACCGTCAGCAACAGTTCCTAGAAAGACTGTGAGCATTTCAATCTTTCCGACTGGCATTGAAACTCTTTGCTACGGGCGATTCGAAATAGATATGCACATGGGATTCGACCGAAATTTCGGCTCGCATCTGCAAGTCGCTGGGGGCCCGATCGGCGTGCGTGACATGACCGTGGTAATAGGTGTTCTTGGGTCGTGGCAACAG
>CAZLYM010000087.1:0-15156 GCA_964563475.1 uncultured Pirellulaceae bacterium | reverse complement strand
CTCAATCGACGCCAGTTTCGTCTCGGATCCAAACAGTGTCGCGTTCGATCCAACTGGGATCCTCGAACTGGGAGGCGACTATACTCAGCTTGGATTTGCCACGTTGGAGATCGACCTCGGAGGAATTCAACCGGGAGAATACGATCAACTGCAAGTCGCGGGCAGTGTCTCGCTTAATGGAACGCTGGATGTTTCGATGATCGACGGGTTCGAGCCTGCCGCCGGGCAAACCTTTGACATCATCACCGCCGACTCAGTCACCGGAACCTTCAGCAATATCATTGCTCCCGAAGACATGGATATCCAAGTTGTCTACTCAAGCTCGGGCGTTTCACTACAAGTCAGTGCCGGTTTGGTCGGTGACTTCGACGGAGACAACGATGTCGATATCGATGACATCGACTTCTACCTAGGAAACATCGGATCGCAAGCGGACGGCGAACTGGCACTGTTGGATTTCAACGGTGACGGACAAATCACGATCGCTGATGTACAAACTCACATCGAGACCCACGTGCAAACCTCAAATGGTCAAACAGGAACATTCTTTGGCGATTTCAATCTCGATGGAACCGTTAACGTACTAGGGGATGCCTTCACTCTGGTTGGAAACCTCGGGAATTCTGTCTCAAGTTATGCCGACGGTGATGCAAACCTCGACGGAACGGTCGACGTGCTTGGGGATGCGTTCATACTGATTGGCAATCTGGGCAGTAACAATTTACCTTGATTGTGGGAATTGGCCGAAAGCCGGTTCCACTCAATCGTCCCTAGCCAAAAATCTAAAATGCTTAAAATTTAAACTTGGTTTCTAGTGCGGGAACCAAGTTAACTTTTTCCTACTCAGTCGAATTCACGGTGCGACGGACGAGCCAACAAAAATCCTCTGATTGCTGGTGCCAATTCAAACTGGTATTACAAGTGAAGCCTTGCAATCAATAGGGACGTTGAACATTTTTAAAACGCTCAATTTGGAATTAACATGAGTCTTTTCTTATCAAACAAATTCGTTTCGATGCGTGCAACGGTCAACGTGTTGACAATGGTGATGCTGTTTACTTGCGTCACCTATAGCATGGCCGACAACAAACGAGGCACCGCGGGCTCGCAAGATCAGCGCGAGAACGCGATCAATGCACGTTGGGCTTACAACTACATGAACGAGCCCACCACCTTCGATGTCGGGGCTGCGAATTTCGAATTCGTGCCCATGATTTTTCGGGCGACGACTGTCAATGGCATTAATGATCAGATTGATCGGATACTCGCCGTCGAAGAAAATTTCGGCACTGAAGTTAGCGCCATGCTTGGGTTCAACGAGCCTGAACGTGCACAACAAGCCAACATGTCGGTGGAATTGGGATTGAACATGTGGGAGATCATCACTGAACGATTTGAAGGCACGGACATCCAATTGGTCAGCCCAGCGGTATCGGGAGGCGCCGGAATCCGTGATTGGCTGGAACCTTTTATGGACGAGGTAGAGGCTCGCAACAACGATGCAGACCCTACGAACGATCTTCGCGTTGATGCAATCGCAATTCACAATTACAGCGTCAGCGGCAACCCGGTCGGTCAAGCCAACAACCTGCTGAACACCATTGACCGTCTCTACGAGGACTATGGACGCCCAATTTGGATCACCGAATTTGCGGCCGTTGATTTCAGTGGAGCCACCCCAGTTCAAGAAAAAATTCAGTTCAACGAGGAGTTTCTAGATTTCCTCATTCCTAGGTTAGAGTCGAGAGATCATGTCGCTCGCTATGGCTGGTGGCAATTTTCGATTGCTGGCAACGCTTACTCACCTCTTTCCTCGGTCAACAACGGCGTTTTCACTCCAACAGACATTGGACACTTCTATGAACGCTCACTGGTATCCGGGGGCACGTACAACTTCGCTACCGGCACCCGACAACCAACCGACGTGCATTATCTGCGAGGAGGAACGCTGACCAATACCGGTCCCGCTTTAGACACGGCCCTACGCGCGATTGATGCACTTGAGGGCAACAACATTTTCTCTGGAACGTCTGACTATGGTTTTGAGGCTGCCAACGACTCGTTTATCCGGGTTCGCGACGGTGCAACACTCCGCAAACAAGGCAGTAACACCGTCAGTCTGCCCGGAAGCCGATTCATCAACGACGGCCAGTTCCTACTCCAAGACGGTACCGTGCGGCTGGAAGATGGAGCGCAACTGACCGGATCGGGCGACATGCAAATCGACAACAACGGCACACTGGCAACGTCCGTAGGAGCCGGTGGTGACAATGTCTTGTTCGATTTGCCGTCGATCACGATCAATCAAGGCATCATTCACGTGCAAGATGGACTCGCGCGGATGACGGCTGAACTCGTCTTGTCGGCCCCAAGTGTCATTCGCACCGATGGTAATCTGGTAATCACTGGCGAAACGACGGGCACTGGCGCGATCCTGTCGACAGGCGCAGGGAGTCTTTTCCTCAACGGGAATGGCTCACATACCGCCGGTGCTCAGGTGACCCAGGGTCGTCTCATCGTGGCGAACACGCAAGCGTCGCCCACGGGACCGGGAGATGTTCTGGTCGGCGGCAACGGAACGTTCGGTGGCTTTGGACGAGTCAATGGTGACCTACGTGCCTCAGGAGGTACGGTGGCTCCCGGCGTTGCTGAAAGCAGCTCAGGCGAAGCCGAGGCACTGGTCTTCGATGAAGGGGTCGTCGTTGACGCCCTCGATTTCAACTTCGCCGGCGTTCAAGACGATGCTCCACTAACTCAAACCAGTACACTCGCCGCGGGTCTAGAAGTGGTTTCTGGATTGGATTTCGCACGGGGGCTTTTTCCCCGAAATGCTTCCAACGCGGGTAACGAGTTTAACGTCGCTGGATTCACAACCGGTGTGACTTGGCCTGCCGCTGCCGCAGACAATGACTATCTCACGTTCACTGTCGCCCCAGTGGATGGGTTGGCGTTGGAACTTCAAGACGTGTCCTTCGAACTACGGCGTAACGGTGTCAATGCTGCGACTCGCTACCGCATCTTTACTTCAATCGATGGGTTTGCCGCTTTTGACGATGGACTGAACCCATTAACGTTCATCCGCGACGAAGACGACACTGCTGTCGCCACCTTCACAGCCGCCTACCAAGGCAATGAACTTGTCACCGGGCCACTTGAGGTTCGGCTCTACGGATGGGACGCCGGCAATGAATTTGGCAATACACGCGTCACCAACGCCTCAATCGACGCCAGTTTCGTCTCGGATCCAAACAGTGTCGCGTTCGATCCAACTGGGATCCTCGAACTGGGAGGCGACTATACTCAGCTTGGATTTGCCACGTTGGAGATCGACCTCGGAGGAATTCAACCGGGAGAATACGATCAACTGCAAGTCGCGGGCAGTGTCTCGCTTAATGGAACGCTGGATGTTTCGATGATCGACGGGTTCGAGCCTGCCGCCGGGCAAACCTTTGACATCATCACCGCCGACTCAGTCACCGGAACCTTCAGCAATATCATTGCTCCCGAAGACATGGATATCCAAGTTGTCTACTCAAGCTCGGGCGTTTCACTACAAGTCAGTGCCGGTTTGGTCGGTGACTTCGACGGAGACAACGATGTCGATATCGATGACATCGACTTCTACCTAGGAAACATCGGATCGCAAGCGGACGGCGAACTGGCACTGTTGGATTTCAACGGTGACGGACAAATCACGATCGCTGATGTACAAACTCACATCGAGACCCACGTGCAAACCTCAAATGGTCAAACAGGAACATTCTTTGGCGATTTCAATCTCGATGGAACCGTTAACGTACTAGGGGATGCCTTCACTCTGGTTGGAAACCTCGGGAATTCTGTCTCAAGTTATGCCGACGGTGATGCAAACCTCGACGGAACGGTCGACGTGCTCGGGGATGCGTTCATAGTGGTTGGCAATCTGGGCAGAACCAACCTGCCATAAAAACTTGGAACACGAAGATCATGGCGATGGTTGGGCCACGCTATTCATCGGTCTGTTTCCTCCAGCTTGGGCCGGTCGTTGCTTCACTGGCCAGCGGGCGGAGTGGCGTGCCCGGTTGATCACACCCGGCAGCAGGTAATTCCGGACGCGGCTCGCGATCAATATCCCATTTCAATTTGGATGCGGACTCGGCGGCGAGACGTTTGTCCGTTTTCGGTCGCATCAAACCATCCTCGCCCCGCTTCAAGGTCACTCGTTCGTAACGACACTTCAGCGGCCGATCCGACTGATGGATCGATCTCTCTTTTCGGCAGACGTTCTCGCTGAATGAAACCCCGGATAAATTGACGGGGTCTTTCAACACTTCACGCTGACGAGGCAAAAACAGGTTGTACGCAATGGTACTGCCCTTGGGCGGAACGCTTCGACCCTTGCTGTTCGCACCCACGCCTACTCGCAATGACTGTTCGCAATTGATCACTGTGTTGTGCACCACCAGTGCATCCACAACCGGCGCGTAGCCGTTGAGTGGAGAATTGGGGATGCCACTGCTGAGAGCGATCGCCGCCCGAGACGAATCGCCTTGCAGTTTTTCGAAATAGTTGTTGATGACTCTGTGTTTACGACCAATGATTCGGACGCCTCCTGTGTCAGCCTTACCTCGCCCCAGAAAAACATTCCCATCGACCAAACAACGATGGCCATGCCGCAGCGTCAGCGTTCCCGCGCAGCGATCGAATACGTTGTTTCGATAAGTATTCCCGCATGACTTGTTGGAAACTACCTCGGTCTCGCCGTCACATTCCTGAAAGAAGTTGTCGTTAACAACCGTCCGACTATCGAACTCAGACACCTCGCTCGTCCCGATCCGAATCGTTTCACCACCGTTGGTTCCCAGTTCCGGTCGAGGCCCAAAATGATTGTGGTCCAGCTGATGGCTGCCGGGTTTTTCGGTGACCCACACGACAACCGTTGCGCCTTCGTTTGCCTTGCCCGCAAAGTAGCAGGAATCAACACGATGTTCTGCTCCGTGAATTGAGAGCCAACGCGTCTTCTGATTGTCGGGCAATTTATTGACCTGTTCGAACACACATTCAGTCAAGCGGCAATGATGCGCGATCGATTTTGTGCCAGCCCGAAACTCGACGGCATCCATCAAGCCGTACATGTCTCGAAAAACCAAACCCGTCACTACGACGTATTGCCCCGAGAACCCGAACTGTGACTTGCCCGTGAAAATGACTTCGCCCGGCGTCTCCGCCTTCACAAAAATCGGCTTCTCTCGGGTGCCCGGTAAATCTTCTAACCGGATCACGACATCCTGCCACGTGCCATTTTCCAGCAAGATCGTATCACCAGCGCGAACCTGTATTAAAGTCTTATCCAGATCGCTGGTGGGTTTGATTCGATGTACTTTGCCGTCAGCAAGCACGGGTGACACAATCAACCAAAACATCGCCGCTAAGATCATCGCTGCAGGTTTCATTGCGCGTTCTCTGGTAGGTAAAGTCGTCGACGTCGCACTCATGACGCTGCGGGAGGGAAGCACTCGAGGATATGAACTTCGGCATCGGCTTCAATGGTATACGAACCCAAGCCAGCGGGGCAAAAGAATTTATCAAGTGTATCAAGCTTTACCTCGCCTGCGTTTGTTTTGACCACACAAGCTCCATCGACCACCACACCGGTAAAGAACGTGTTTTCCTCACGAGTCAACGAACCCTTGAGCACCGTCTTTTTCACCTGAAAGCGAGGCGTCGTCTCGGGGCCGATCAAGCGATAGCGATGCGCCGTTTCGTGATACGTTGCCTCCAACTGCGGATCAAACATGTACTCACTGCGAACCAATGATTCGGGCATGGGCTGCAAATCAAAAATATCGATGCAAAAGTCGAGTCCTCGGTTCATAAAGCGAGCCGATTCGGGCAAGGTATAGCCGGCTCTTTCAAATTCGAAACGAACGACTAAGTCCGATGGCTCCATGATCTCCACCATGAAAATCCCTTCGCCGATCGCGTGCGGCACGCCTCCGGGAATGAACAGCACGTCGCCCGGTTTGACTCGGATCTTGTCAAAGCACCCAAGGATCGCCTTTAGATCCTGCGCTTCAATCCACGTCTTGAGCGTGTTCCGATCTGGCGGACGTTGAAACCCAAGGTACACATATGGATCGGTGACATCGTCGCGAACACTCAGAATGTAATACGCTTCGGCCTTGCCAGAATTGGAATCCAGATGCTGTTTTGCAAACTCGGCCGTCGGATGAGCCTGTAGCTGCAGCCGGACCGCCGCATCGAGCAACTTGATCAGCACCATCGGTTGCTGCCCGAATCGTGCGACGTGCTCTGCACCCAGAAAGTACTCCGGATCCTTGGCGATCAACTCCGGTAGCAGCAGTTTCTGCCCGTCGACGTCGACAGGTGAAATCCCTTCAAGCTCGTTCTTTGAATCGGGATTCGAGGCTGCCGTGACTGACGCAATCCAATCTTCCGGAAAATGGCTGTCTTCCGGTTCGGTTTTTCCGACAAGCCGATCAAGCATCTTCCCACCAAGGTAACTGCGCCAAACTCGGTTCTGCGGCAGGCTGAAAATTTTGTTCTTGTACTGCATATCGTGTGCTGTCGTTCTCTCTGGTTCGTACATTTATGAAGCAAACAATTCCGCGGCGCGTCCCCAAACGCCTTGGATGGCTGTTGACGAATTGAAAATCGAAAGCAACAGAATTGCAACAAGAATCAAATTGGTTCCCAGCTTGTTTGCATGCTCTTTCATCAAGTCTTTCCGATTGGCAAGGTACAAAATACAACCGACCGTCATCGGCAGGAGCACCGAACTGAGCGCTTGAGAAACAATCATGACCATCACCGGACGACCGCCAAAAACCGGAACGACCAAACCCAACAACGAAATCAGAAACACGATCACGCGGTACTTTGGCAGCGTCATCTCTCGTGCCGAATCGCTGTAATCGCACAGCAACCACGGCAGCATCAATACGTTGGGAAACTGAGAAGAAACTCCCGCCGCAACGATTCCAAGAGTGAAAATTGCGGTCGCCAGCTTTCCAGCTAACGGCTCAAGCAGCGTAATCATCTCGGAGGCTTGCGAGAGCCCCTTTCCAGCCAAGTAAAGCGTCGCTGCTGCCGCTGCCATGATCGACGTGCTGATCACAAACATCAACGAAGCTGAAACGATCGCATCGTTACGTTGCTGCTTGAGGTCTTTGATCGTCCAGCCGGCTTCCTTGACCAATGTTGTTCGAATGATGAACAATCCAGAAAACACCGTGGTTCCAACCATCGAAGCAATCACCAGAAACGGACCTTTGCCCGCATCGGCCGGAACGTTCGGCAGGTTGGGGATCATGCCTTTGATAATTTCTGCCGGCGCAGGCATCATGATAAAAAAGTTGGCCAGAAAGCAGGCAGCCATCACGGCGACGATAACCGCCAAGCTTCTCTCAAAGAATTGCGTATTGCCGTTCCAGAAAATGAAGTAGACCAAAGCAGAAAAGAACGCGGCAAACCAGACCGGTGCGACACCACCATCGACGAACGACTTGGACCATTCGTAGCAAACATCCGCAACGATCCCCATCACCCCCATCACACTACCGCAAACGGCGGCTGTTAATGCCACGATAAAGAAAATGCCGACGGCTGGGTGGATATGATTGCGAAACGCCTGCAGCGCCGTCTCCCCGGTGACCAACGTGAACTTGCCATAGATCACGATCATGAAATAGGTTGCCACACACGAGGCCGCGATCGTCCACAGCAGAGACATTCCATACGTGGCCCCGGCTGCGGCCATCGCCGTTACACTCCCCGTGCCAATGTTGAACCCCAGCAGAAAAATCCCCGGCAGGAACAAACTGAGCGTTTTCAAGAATCGGCTTCGAAACGAGTTATCGGTCGTCAAATCTGCCACCGTAAGTTGTTCCCTTCCTGTAACCAATCGGGCATTACCCCAGCGACGTCAGCCGTGCAATCCTTGTCGTGACTTGTCGCAACTACATGGACAGGAGTTTATCGTATTCGTCGTGCGAACCAATCCAGAACCAGACGATTGTTGAACCATCGCGTCGTCCCAAGGCGCGATAACCCAATGAGATGCGAACGGAATACACACCCTCAAGCCCCTTTACCGACTTGAAGTGCAACGAGGGATGCGATGGATTGTCACGAAACAGCAAATACGAAGCACGAGCCGCTCGCTGCACATCCCGAGGCAGCTTCGCCAGTCCCGTTCGAAAATCGCTCGTTGTGCGACTGGTCAATCTTCGACTCCTGGCATCGGTTCCGTTTCGCCGCGCCGATGTTCCGCCAAAGCTTCGTCCGCCATCTGATTGAGTTTCGGCAAACTGGCCGCAAACTTTGCCTGCCAGCGAGCTTCATCATCCAATTCCGCCATCAGCCATTTTGCAAATCGTTCCTGTTCGTCTTCGGGTAGCGATGCGATTCGGCCGATTGCCGTTTCCAAATTTGCATTCATGATTCAGTTCTCCAATTCTGCTTCAATTATAGCCGCACAACCTTCTTCGGGCGAACTGCAAAACCAAATACAGCAAACATTCATGCGCTACGCACTATAAACACCGCCGTTGATGTCCAATGTCGCTCCGGTAATAAAACCATCGTACTCGGACGCCAGAAAGACGACCGGTCGAGCCACGTCGTCCGGGTCGCCCGCACGGCCCAACGGAATCCCGGCAACGGTATTGTCGGCCGACTCCTTCGTCGTGTGCGTGTTATGAAAACGAGTCCCCAAAATCAGCCCCGGTGCGACGGCGTTGACTCGGACGCCACGCCCCGCCAGTTCGCCAGCCAAGGATCGAGTCCATGTGAGCGTAGCACCTTTGGCGGTCGAGTACGCCAGCGATCCGGCATGGCCGCCTTTGCGTCCAGCCAAAGAGGCAAGATTGACGATGCTACTGGCTGGGTTGCTGCACAGATACGGCACACACTCACGCGTCACCAACATCATCGAGGTCAAGTTGACGTCCATCACCGTCGTCCAGAAATCCCCTTCGATTTCCTCGACCTTTCGGCGTCCGATCAAGTCGCCGGCGTTGTTGATCAGAATGTCGACACCCCCCAGAAAGTCCGCCGCCGATTTTACAAACTCCTTGACTGATTGCTCGTCCGTCAGGTCAGCCTGAAACGCTTGCGCTTTCAAGTTCTTCGACGTTGCCTCGGCCACCAAGGAGTCTGCACCGTCTCGACTGGTGTGATAGTGGATTGCGATGCTGCATTGCTCAGCAAGCAGACTCTGCACAATCGCAAGGCCCAATCCTTGGCCGCCACCGGTGACAATCACTCGCTTACCAGTCAGTTTTCCCATGGCTCTACTCGATCCCGATTTTTTCTTGTGTTGTTCGTTGTAATGACGTGGCGTGCGTGAATTGAAAAGACAAAGCCCTACGGACACGATTCATTTTCCGAAATTTTGACGGAAATCTACGCGGATGAACAGTCAACACACCAATCACAACAAGCAGACGCGCACTCGGACGCGGTTCGCGTTATGATAGGTCGCAAAACCATGAGCAAAACAACTTCCATCTTCATCAGCGGTTTTCTGGTCGGCGTGTTCGTGGCGACGGTCGGATTTTCCTTTTTGCGTCGGCACCAACTTTCGACGGGCGACGCCGGCAACAGCGCGCGTGTCGTGCTGAAGCTGGGACATTCCTTGGACGTCGCGCATCCGGCTCACAAGGCCATGGAGCACATGCGGCAACGGTTGGAATCCCTATCCGGCGGCGAGATGACGATCGATATCTATCCCGGGTCGGTGCTCGGGTCTGAAACACAATGCATTGAGCAATTGCAAAATGGTTCTCTATCTTTGACTCGGACGTCGGCTGCGGTGATTGAGAACTTCGTCCCCGAAATGGCTGTGTTCGGACTGCCCTACGTGTTTCGCGATGAGCAACATTTTCGCGCCGTGCTTGATGGTGAAATCGGTAAGCGGTTGCTGGGCGAAGGCGAAGCCCGATTCATTCGAGGGCTCTGCTACCACGATTCCGGCAGCCGAAACTTTTACGGCAAGTTCCCCGTGTTGACTCCTCAGGACCTCAACGACCGGAAGATTCGAGTCATGAACAGCGCCACGGCGATTAACATGGTCGAAGCCATGGGTGCCGCTCCGACGCCTATCGCGCCGGGTGAACTCTATTCGGCACTCTCGCAAGGGATTGTCGACGGTGCGGAAAACAACCTGCCGACCTTCGCACACTCTCGACACTATGAAGTCTGTAAACATTTTTCGCTTGATGGCCATACTCGCATCCCGGCCTTGGTGCTGGTGGGAACGAAAGCGTGGAACCGGCTTTCATCTCAACAGCAGCAATGGCTGCAAACTGCCGCCACCGAATCTTCCACGTTGCAGCGAGAACTCTGGGCGACCGCGACCCAAGAAGCTCGGCAGTTGGTCGAAGCCGCAGGCGTGACCGTGTACGACGTCGATGTGCAAGACTTTGCTGATAAAGTGAAACCGATGCTGGATCAAGTTTCGGACGAAAAGGTCAAGGCAACACTGGCCGCGATCCAGAAAGTGAAGTCCGATGAGTGACCCCAAGGACCTGAGCAAGTCCGAACCTGCTGAAAAAACGCTAGGGCATACGTCAGAAAATGCATTTGGACATGGTTTTGCGCGGCGACTGGCGCCGATCAACGCGGTGCTAATGCGAGCCCTTGAAGTTCTGGCGATCGTGGCGGCGGCGGCATTGGTGCTGGATGTTGTCTGGGGTGTGGTAACACGTGCGATGCCGGGTGGGCAGGCCAAATGGACCGAGGAACTGGCTCGATTTCTGCTGATCTGGGTTTCGATGCTCGGCGGAGCGTTAGCATTTCGGCGACGTGAACATCTGGGCATCGACTTTCTGGTTAGTTCGATGCATTCGGATGTTTCCCGCGGCCTGCAAGTTTTCAAATACGGCATCGTCTGCGTGACGGCTGCCGCAGTCTTTCTATACGGTGGCATTCGCATCGTGTCCGACGCCTTAATCGCTCAACAAACCACCCCCGCGTTAGGATGGAAAATGGGTTACGTCTACGCAGCCGTTCCTTTGGCCGGCGTATTCATACTGCTGTTTTCGCTCGAAGAAATGTTTAGTCCAACCGCGATCAAAGCGAACGGACGGGATGACGCGAATCAAGCCGACCAAGCACCCGGCTCGCCGGCACTCGACTCTCCACGCGAGGAAGCCTGATGCTGGAAGTCGCCGTTGTTCTGGTCATCGCGTTTTCTGTGATGATGATGCTAGACGTTCCAATTGCGATCGCCATCATCCTTGCCGCATTCTTGGCGATCGCCGCCGAAGGCTCGTCCGATCCCGGCGTTGTGTTGGCATTCAATCTGGCCAACGGGATCAATAGTTTCGCTCTGTTGGCCATCCCGTTTTTCATCCTATCGGGAAACTTGATGGGACGCGGCGGCTTGGCCAGACGACTGATTGATTTCACCAGCGTTCTTGTCGGCAGCGTGCCGGGCGGACTGAGCTACGTGAACACGTTGACGTGCATGTTGTTTGGATCGATTTCTGGATCGTCGGCGGCAGCAGTTTCGTCGGTCGGCGGGTTCATGATTCCAGAAATGAATCGCAAAGGCTACGACCGCGATTTCAATGTGGCGGTCACCACCACCGCCGCAACGACAGGCCTGATGATTCCACCTAGCAACGTCATGATCGTGTACTCGGTCGCCGCAGGTTCTGTTTCGATCGCGGCCATGTTCATGGCAGGTTTCATTCCGGGGATCCTGACCGGACTGTGCATCATGCTGGCCGCTGCCGGTGTCTCGCTAATGAAAGGCTTCCGTGGCGAAGCCGTTGAAATCCCAACTTGGAAACGCTCGACCGCATTCGGGTTGATTGCGTTAACCATCGCGGCGACGTTGCTGTCGAGTGTCGACTGGCGAGCATCTGCGCTGTTGATGGGCGTGGTGATCGTCGCGTGCCTGATCTGCTTTGAGACCTTCCAGCGAGCCTTCCTGACGTTGCTGATGGTGGTGATCGTGATTGGAGGAATTCTGGCCGGCATCTTCACCGCGACCGAAGCCGCGGCGATCTCGGTGGTTTACGCATTCCTGTTGTCGGTGGTCCTGTACCGGCAAATTCACATGAAAGAGTTACCCGATGTTTTGCTCGAAACCTGTGTGACTTCGGCGGTGGTCATGCTGTTGGTCGCGTCGAGTGCGGGGCTCAGTTGGATCATGACGCTGGCCAATATTCCTCAAACGGTCAGTGCCGGGCTCCTAGCGATGTCGGACAACCCGTTCGTGATTCTAATCGCGATCAATGTGCTGCTGATCTGCGTGGGAACCTTCATGGACATGACGCCAGCCATTCTGATTTTCACCCCGATCTTCCTGCCAGTCGTGCAAGAACTAGGCATGCACCCGATCCACTTTGGCATGATGTTGATCGCCAATCTTTCGATCGGTTTGTGTACGCCGCCCGTCGGCACGTGTCTGTTCATCGGTTGTAAAGTTGGCGAGACCACCATCACCAACGTCGTCCGTCCCATGCTTCCGTTTTATGTGGCGATGCTCGTGTCGCTAGTGATTATTACTTATGTCCCCGCGACATCGCTGTGGCTACCGGTTCAGACGGGTCAAGTGAAAGCCGAAGAAGTGGACAAGCTTGAATTTCTGAAAGTCCAAACAGAACCATGACGCCAAACCGATGCTCGCCGGACGTCCTGAGATGGCGGGGCCTAGGCAGAAAACAGGCACGGTCAGATGGGTGCCATGCTTCACACTTGCGTGAGCACACCAACCGCGCACGAAAAAACCGGCTGACGGATCAACCGGTTTTCAATCGTTTGTCTTGATTAATGGCGAAGGTTACTTCTTCGCGTAAGCGGCTTTGGGAGGCGAGATTTCGCCCATCGACGCGCCACTGATTCGAGCAAAACGCTCTTTGCTGCCGTCGTCCAAGAATCGGTATCCAATGCGAGTCGGCTTGGACGTCTTCGGGCAGACCGCCATGACCTTGCTGGCTCGAATTGGGCTTTCCTTGTGCAGTCGGCCACCCTGAGGGTTCTTCTGGCTTGGCTTGACGTGCTTGTAGACCAAGTTCACGCCTTCTACGACCAAGGTATCGGCCTCATGATTGACCGACAGGACCTTGCCCGTGACAGATTTGTCTTTGCCGCTGATGACTTTAACTTGATCGCCGCTGTGAATTTTCATAGCTATTTCTGAAATCTATGGTTACCAAATGGATCGAAGATTGTCGAAACTGGGACAAAATATGTCAAGGTGGAAACGCCAAACTCCAGCCGAAACATCGGTATTTTGGCTGCTGCCCCCAAAGCCATTTACCTTTTCGATCGATTTTTCCGGGTTTCTTCGACTCACCGCCCCCTGCCAGCCGCCGTCTAAAGGTTAAGCACCGGAACTGAACGTTGTTACGACAACGCGGCTGCCAAGCGGTTCTTCTGCTCCCGGAAACGCGAATGGACCAAGTTCGGAGAGTTTGAAAATCTCTACGAAACCGGTGCAAACGTCCTCAAACACATCGAAATTTTGGCAGATCAATAGATTCAGCAGACTTTGGGACGCTAAACATCGGATGAAGTTGAAATAGAGCACCTTGCCCCTTGCACCTGCCCAAAAAACCGGCGTGCACGTCAACCCAGCTTAAAATTGGTGATATAATATTTTGGAGCATCAAAAAAACACTAAGAACCTATCTAGAACCATTAAGCCGCACGGCATTAGCCGCCGTTGATAAACGAAAAACCGTGGCTAGCTCCAACACAACACGCAAAAATCTGATCCACTTTGGAGCGTTTGCGCCCACGTTTTCGTTACTGGTGAATTCTGACCATGCCCACCCAACCGTTTTTTTGATTGACCGTTTTTTTGATTGGCCGTTCTGTTACTTGGGATTGCAATCTCGCCTTAGTCACGTCCTCCACTACGAAAGTTGCCGATCATGCCTAGGAACCAAAAATCAACATCGCCTAGTTTGCAATCGAAAAGCTCTTATGGTCAGCCGAACCGCAGTGTCGCTCGGAGGCTTATTGCGCTAACAACTTTGTTGAGTTGCCTGCTGGCAGCACCAGTCGATGAGCTGCATGCGCAGAACCAGCCGAACATTATCTACATCTTTGTCGACGACCTCAGTTCTGGGATGGTTGGGTTTACGAATCCCAACACACCCGTTCTGACTCCGAATATTGATGCGCTCGCTGCCGCAGGTCTGCAATTCACTCAGGCTTACGCCAACACGATTTGCTCGCCCAGTCGAGGAAGTTTGCATACCGGATACCACAATGGCCATGCGATCAATGACCGAAACGTGATCAATTTCCGAGCCGAAGACATTATGCCCGGTGAGATGATTAAAGAGGCTGGCTACGCGACGGCGGTCTACGGCAAGTGGGGATTCGGCAGTACAACAGGAACTCATACCGGGACGTCGGGCGTTGATACGTTACGTTTGAATCCGGTCATCACCAACACCAACACACTGCCGACGACACACGGGTACGATGATTTTGTTGGCTACTTGAATCACGTTCAAGCTCACCGGTTTTTCATTGACCCGTTGTGGCAATCTGATTTTAGTTCTTCCAATACGATGAGCCACTTTGTGACCGGCAACAATGCAGGTGACAATGTAACCAATACGTTCGAGGCATACACGGACGACATTCATACTAGAGAGGCGATGAACTTCATTACCACTAGTACTCTAACCAGCACGCCGTTCATGATTCAGATGCATTACAATTCTCCGCATCCGCCATTTGATCCAGGCGAACAGCTGACTTTCAACTTTGATGGAACCCCGAGGATCTGGGATCAAGATTATCAAGGCTTGGGGCTAACAGTGAAGCAACGTCAACTGGCTGCCATGATCACTCGTCTTGACGAGCACGTGGGGGCTTTGGTAGCTCACCTCAGTGATCCCAACGAGGACGGTGATGAGTCTGACAGTATTCTGGAAAACACCGTTGTCATGTTCACATCGGATAACGGTGGCGAGCCGACAGACACGTTGAGTGTAGAAGATTGGAACGAACTAGGCGGCAATCATTTTTATGGCGTTGGCCTTCGCGGAGGTAAACGGGATCTGTTTGAAGGCGGTGTACGAGTGCCGTGTTTCGCCTATTGGCCCGGAACCATCGCTCCCAACCAAACGACTGACGAAATTATCGACCTCGCCGACTTCATGCCAACCGTTGCGGATCTAGCGG
>CAZLYM010000086.1:0-15578 GCA_964563475.1 uncultured Pirellulaceae bacterium | reverse complement strand
TCTTGTACCTTGAGCGTTCGATTTCGGAAAAAGGTATTTACCCTGCGGTAGATCCTTTGGCTTCATCGTCTCGAATTTTGGATCCCGCTTACGTTGGCGATCACCACTACGAAGTTGCTCGGAAGGTTCAAACCACCCTGCAGCGTTACCGCGAACTTCAAGACATCATCGCGATTTTGGGTGTTGATGAATTGAGCGAGCAAGACAAACTGGTCGTGCATCGTGCTCGTCGTATCGAGCGTTTCCTATCTCAGCCGTTCTACGTGGCGGAGGTCTTCACGGGCAAGAAAGGTGAATTCACCTCATTGGCCGACACGATCCGCAGCTTCGAAGAACTGTGTGATGGAAAATGGGATCACCTCCCGGAAGACGCGTTCATGTACGTCGGTTCGATTGAGCAAGCCGAAGAACAAGCCAAGAAGATGGCCGAAAAGGCGTAGTTAAGTTAAAAGTCTACAGTTTTCAGGGTACAGGTTCGTACGCTGAAAACTGAAAACTGTAAACTGCAAACTGAAAACTGTACTCTGATGAATAAACTTCAAGTCGTCATCGTGACTCCCGAATCGACCACGCTCGACAAGCAGGTCGACTCTGTCGTACTGCCATTGTTTGATGGTGAAAAGGGAATCCTTGCCAACCACGCGCCCATGATCGGCCGTTTGGGCAAAGGGAAGCTACGCATCAAAGACGGTAGCACCGAGGAGTCGTACCAAATCGACGGCGGGTTCGTTCAAATCGAATCCAACACGGTATCGATCCTGACTGGTAGCAGTGAAGCGGTTCAATAGAAAGTAGACTCCTTCTTCGCTTGAAGAAGGCTTAGGCAAGTGGCAGGATAAACCCCACCAATCGGTAGAGGAAATCTGTCGAGGTTTCAATAACCTGAGCGGTAGGTTTAAACTTGCCTTCTGTCTTAAATGGAGGCAATTCAGTAAGTTCTGCCCCATGCCCAATTCTCAACCAGCCTACTCCATCCGCGACGCACACTGGCCTGACGATCAGACCGAGTTAATGCACGTCCGGCATGAAGTCTTTGTCATCGAGCAATCGGTGCCCGCCGAACTGGAACAAGACGCCTCTGACCCGGAGTTTCGCCACGTCTTGGCCCTCGATTCAAACGGCCATCCAATCGGAACAGGTCGAGTCTCAGAATGCGGAAAAATTGGCCGCATGGCAGTGTTAAGATCATGGCGAAGCCATGGCGTTGGCTCTGCCATCCTAGCGAGGCTGATTGAAATTGCTGCTGGCAATGGCTGCCAAACGGTCAAGCTGTCGGCTCAGTTAACGGCCGTCCCGTTTTATCAACGCCACGGTTTTACTGAGTCCGGTGATGTGTACCAAGAAGCCAACATTGACCACATCAAAATGACTCGATCTCCTTCCGCCAACTAAGCTCTACCGTCGAAGGCCTTTCAGATAGAGCGTGTACAGCTTGGGTTCGAACGTGCGATTGGTCGGAGATTCGATTCGTGAAATATCGCGACCAAACCTCTGTAGCGATTGAAATTCCTCGGTCGACAAATACTTACACATCTCTGAATCGATCTCGAAATCGCCTACCGGCTGTCCATTGGCACAAGCCAGATTGAAGCCCCAGATACCGAAAGAAACCATGGGCACTTGGTAGCTGGTAACATCGTAGGAAGCCGATTCTAAAGTTTGACAGATACACCAAAAAACATCTCTCGCAAAAAACGGAGACGAGCTTTGCGTCACCAAAACACCGTCGGGAGTCATGCACTGTCGCAAAATTTCGTAAAACTCTTTTGAGTAAAGCTTGTCTAGCACTTCGTTGTGCGGATCTGGCAAGTCAATAATGATTCGATCGAACCGCTCCAGATCGTTTCCAGCGAAATCAACCGCGTATCGGAATGCGTCTTCATTACGAATCTCCAGTTTTTCGCTTTCGAGCGAGCCTTGGTTTAGCTTTCGGATGGAGCGGAAGGTTTTGCAAACTTCGATGATCGCGGGATCAATATCGACCAACACGATTTTCTCGACAGTGGGATACTTCAAGACCTCCCGAACCGCCAATCCATCACCTCCCCCTAAAATCAGCACGTGACTACGATCGCCGGGCACCGACATTACTGGATGCACGAGTGATTCGTGGTAACGGTGCTCATCGACTGACGCAAACTGAATGTGTTTATCGAGGTATAGCCTCACGTCGCCGTTGACGGAATTTTCCGTGACGACAATTCTTTGATAGGGCGTCTGCTGACGGTAAACAATCTTGTCTGCATACAACTGATGCTCTGCAAAGCTCGTCAACCGCTCGCAAAAAATCAAACCGGTTATCAAGACGACCGTCACGAGTCCGGTCATCGCGAATAACCAGACAGGTCGCTTTAGTTCCTTGTGGAAAAAGAACACCGTCAAAAATGCAACAAAGATATTCAATAAGCCAATCGCAAAGGCCGACTGGAACAAACCAATCGTCGGCAGCATCAACAGTGGAAACGAGATCGAACCGACGAGCGCTCCGACGTAGTCAAGCGACAACACATTGGCGATCGAATCCTTCCAAGTGGCTGAGCGACTTAATATCCGAGCCAAGATCGGGATCTCCAAACCGACCAACGTTCCAATGACAAGGATGAACCCGTACATCACCGGCCGATACAAGGCATGGAATGGGAAAATTAGAAACAGGGTCGCACTGCAAACGCCACCGATCAAAGCAACCACGATTTCAATAGAGATAAATCGCTCGATCAAGTCTTGCTCGATCCATTTGGAGATATAGGAACCAATCCCCATCGCGAACATAAACAGCCCGATCGTGATTGAGAACTGAAACACGCTGTTGCCCAGCAAGTAGCTGGCGACCGACGCGATGATTAGCTCATACACAATTCCGCACAATGCGACCACGAAAACACTGAACATCAACACCGCCGCCTGTCTTGAATTGACAGCGGACGCGCTGGCAACGCCAGGCTCTTCGTTCAGTTCCGTGTGGGATTCCTCAAGCTGACTGTTGGGCATCGGATGTGGCTGACTGTTCAGGAATCGATTCGAACTAAAAACAAAACCACTGGAGAAAATCCAGTGGTTTTGTTTTTTTCAATTGACCGTTGACTCGGAACTATTTTCCGAAGCTAAAACCACGAGACCCGGAGCGTGATCGTGAGGAAGCTCTAGCAGTCGTTTTCGCTTTAGAAACCGCCGAGGAATGATAATTCTTCGGGCTCATCGTCTTCTTTGAGAAATCAGGCTTAGCACTCGCTCTGGCACCACTATAGTAACTGGTGTTGCGCCTGAGCATCGAGCCCAGCATGTAGCCGGAAAAGAATCCGAAGCGTGGTCGGTAGTGATGATCGCGATAGTGACCGCCCGTATCCGAGGCGACGACTCGATTCCGTTCAGCGTCGATATCGAGCGTAAACAGTTGCTGCTCAGTCGTCGACTTGGTGTTGTTCTTGTCGCCGTCAGCGAACCCAATAATCGATCCACTCTCATTGAACTCAACGCCCACCGTCCGCTTTGCAACTTTTGCAGCATTCAGGTTCTTGGCGAAGGCGGTCAGGAATTCACGCTCTTTTTCCTTGTCTTCTTCAACAGGCTGATCCAACGCCTCTGCAGTGCCAGTCTCATCACCACCATCAAGTTCTGCCAGCGTCGATTCAAACGTATCGAGAACTTTATTTAGGTCAACAACATCAACATTGACATTGCTTGAACAGCCCGCAACCAAAACGACCGCGACACAAGACAACACCAACGAGATGTAACTAAGCTTTGCAAATTGCATGACTAAATCCCACAAGTCGAGAACCATGTAAACGTATACTATCTAACAGTATCAACGCGATGCAACTTAATATCAACTTAACCAATTGGCAATAGTATTTCGTTGCAAAATTCAGCGAAGATTGAATCGGTAATGATTTTCGTGCACGCCGTCCTGATAGTAGTCCTGAAGCGTGCCGTCAGGCCGGAAGCGACAACGAGTCATAAATTCTGCCGCCAGCGCCACGTCGCTCGGGAATGCCATAAAGATGACCCTGCCTTCCCACTCCCGCACCTGTTCGCAAATCATTTCAAAGTCTTGCGGTTCCGTCCCCTCGTCGTCAAGCTCCCACGCAAGCCAATAAGCGCCGTCGCATTCATCAATCTCGTCGATGTCTGTCAGACGGATCCTCTTCTCGTTTAGCTCTATCGGAGCTTCGTCAAACTCATGCTGAATCCGTAATCCGTAGCAAAGCTGCGTCTCACCATGGTCGTAATAGTCTTGATGCCTTAGCTCTTCAGAAAATCCAATCGCTCGATAGGCTTCACGAGCGTCACGGTAGATATCCCCGATCTCTGGATCAATGTAGTCGGACGTGCTGACAAATAGCTTGCGTGCTCCCTGAGTTGTGATCCGTTCGATCAGGTTCTCCATCATCACGCGGCCTTGTCCACGACCGATAAAGTTTCGTTGCAAGTAGGTCCAAGACACAACGTACGAGCGATCGGTACCCTCAATTTCATTCGCACCCGTAACGCCGATGACTTGGGAGTTGTGTTCAAGAACGTATTGGCCAGCCAGTGATCTGTTATAGGTTGCCACTGCGCATTCAAAATCATCTTCGTCATGAGCCTCAATAATCTCGAGGGCCGAGTCGACATCGTGTTGACTCATCGGTCGAAAAATAGAATCACTCATCAGTACTTCCTTCTCTGACACCACGCCCAATGTTGCTGATGTTTACTTTCTTCGCCCCAAAAGCATGCCACAACGACTCGATCGCCGCCGGCATGTCGATGGCTTGGGAACAAGAAAAGAAATCGATGCATGCCGTTTCATGCTCAGGCCAGGTATGACAGGCCAAATGTGATTCGGCAATCACGACAACTCCACTTAACCCAATCGGGTTGAAACGATGAAACGTACTTTCGACAATCGTCGCGTTACTTGCCATGGCTGCCGCGACCATTAATTGCTCAAGTTGTTGACTTTCCGACGGCAACGATGAACAGTCATAGAAGTCGGCCAGCAAATGGCAGCCCAATCCGCCAAACTCAAGTTCCAGTTCCGAAAAACTAGCCGTAGAATCAAACTCGATCGAATGTCGTGTTTTCAAGAAATGCCTATTCATGATTGCAAATTAGAATTGATCAAGAGCGCTCGTCGACGTGGAATTGCGCTATCGGAGTTATGGCTTCGGTAGGTTATCGTCTTTTCTCGTTGCGTTTTCAAGCGAAAGCGCCCAATGGGGTGGTTTTCTGTTCCACTTCAAGCACCTAGGCCATCTGTTAGCCGGTAGCTTCTAGGCCCAGTTGGTCGTCGATCAATGCCGCGACGTACGCAATTTCCCTTTCGTCGCGACCCGACATCAAGGTGGACGTCTCGGATGCATTCCGTGACTTGATGGCCAAATGCATATGAGTCCGACCGTTGACCTTCGTTCCGCTGTCCTCCAGCGTGATGGCACGAACATCCTCTTTGGCAATCGTTACGGCTTTGTTACTCAAGAAGCCATGTCTTTCGATCGTGACCTGAGACCCTTTCACGTTCAAACGGAACCAGCGAGTCGAATACATTCGATCAATGACCAGCATCACCGTGCCCATCAGCGTGCCAATCGCCGCAAACGGGATAACAATCAAAGAGGCCTCCAGAAACAAAATCCCGGCAATCGCAGCAGGAATTGAACCAAACGCAAAGAGGCTACCGATCATGATCAGCGACCAGTGGCCTTCGATATTCTTTTTTGGGACCGTGATCAACGTCTGATTGGATTCACGAGCCACAGTAACCCGACTCGTTTCAGGAGCCGCAAGCGGATTCTTGGGATCAACATGCCGCCGCCATGAATTGGACGATTGCGGCTGAAGGTCTAACTGATCGCTCAACTGCTGAGCCAACCAGCGAATTTCTTCGACGGCCAATTGCGAGAACATTCCAATCACCGGCTCACCCACCGGTTGAATTTTCAACTCCATCACCGGTCGGTCGTTAACCTCCATATTGCTTGGTCCTATGTGAAGCGATGCAATCCCACCCGGATCGAACTCCGTCCACTTGGTGCCAAAAATTGTTTTTCGTTCAATGAACAATAATCCTTCCCGTACTCCAACTAACGCACTCTGACTCCCCAGATAGAACGCTCCAACCACGATGCCAATCCCCACGGCCCAGAACAATGCGAAAACCAAAATCAGAACCCAAAGGTCGGCGACCACCTCTCCATTCCCGGTCAGCATGGCCAAAGTCACGAAGGCCAGAAAACCGTTCCAGAAGACCGCGAAGATTATCAAACCGTGTGAACCCTTCCAAACTCCTTTTGCCGGGATCCGATAGACGGTCGCACCATCCTGATCAGAAATTGCCAATGAACTGTTTGCCGGAAGCTCAATCGGTGCCGCTTCAACATCTTCCGCCGATTGGCGAACAATCGAAACCGGTTGCTGGATCGTTTGAGTGTCCGGCGTAACTTGAGATGTTGGAATCGAATCGACGATCGAAACAAGCCCCACTCGGTTTCGATCGAGTTCATCCTTAATCAGCCCAGTCAATGGCGTGAGTATTTCAGTCGGATACCCCGGGGCAAACAGCGAGCCTTTCCGTTGCTCGGTTGAAATCGCGTACCAATCTGCAGGAAGTTTCCTGACCAACCAATCGATCGGTGGGTTGGTTTGGCCGCCATCGTCTTCGAAACTATCGCTCAAAAGCGGGCGAAGAAACAGCGAATCAATCTTTTTACGATCAACCTTGGTACGGTGGCTGAACCAACCGAACGTTTCACGGCTGATCAATTTATCGTTCGTAATCTGTATTTCGCAACCAACTCGATTTCGCACAATCGCGATCCCACCTGCCAACAACTTGAGCGACATGAACAGACCGCTCATTCCCAACATGCCAAACGCGACAAACAGAAAGCCAAACCATTGCCCCTGAAAAACCATCCCCATCCCAGTGATAGCAGGGAAACCGATCCAACCGAGCATAAACAGCACACCGACCGCACCAAATGCAACCAAAGCCCAGCCAAAAACACTCGCTTCACCAAAGTCACGATCTGGCAATTGAATTCGCTGTCCGTATCTTGTCGGCTCAGCCTCGATGCGATATTCGTTGGTTTGTTCCATGTGGTTTAACCCTCCCATATCAAAACGTCGTTTAGGACTGGGAATGTCGCTCAACAATCGATTTCATCGCCCCATGAAGATGACTATTTGTGGCAAGGATCGACGTTTTCTGCAACAGGAGCGGCTCGCCTCGACAAGTAGTGACGATACC
Organism: uncultured Pirellulaceae bacterium; assembly: GCA_964563475.1. Lineage (GTDB taxonomy): Bacteria > Planctomycetota > Planctomycetia > Pirellulales > Pirellulaceae > Mariniblastus. Next base: position 8,344 of record CAZLYM010000086.1, on the reverse strand, counting down.
TCCAGCCTCTCGCACAAACAACGCCGCTGCGGCAAAATCCCACGACGATAAGGTCAACTCAAAGAATCCGCCAAACCGCCCCACGCCAACGTAAGCCAAATCCAACGCGGCTGCACCAAAACGTCGAATGCCGTGAATGTCTTGTTCGAACAGGTCGTTCATCGCAGCCAATGTCGCTTTCATGATTCGGCCGCGGTCATAGTAGAAACCGGTGGCGACAATCGTTTGGTTCAATCGCTGATGAGTATTGACTTGGACGGGTTGTGAATTGAGAAACGCTCCACCGCCCTGCACTGCCGTAAACATTTCGCCCGTCACCGGGTTGAGGACAGCTCCGCAATGCGGCTGTCCATTGCGATAGTACGCCACCGAAACAGCAAAGTGAGGGATGCCGTGCGCGAAGTTGTTGGTCCCGTCGAGCGGGTCGATGATCCACAAGTGATCAGCGTCGACCGAATCCGAATGCTCTTCCTCGGCCAGAAAATAATGGTCGGGAAACGTTTCACGAATCGTCGTCACGATCGCCTGTTCCGATTCGACGTCAGCTTTGGTGACGAGTCCTTCGGATTGCTGGTCTTGATTCTTTTCAATGACGCCCGCCGATGACAGATCAGAAAAATAGCCCGACGTAATCTTTCCGCCAACTTCAGCAGCGGCAATGGCAACTTTTAGAAAAGGATCAATCATGGTTCCCGCATCAATCGCTTGATCTCTTCCAAATCACTTTCCGACGGCGTTGTTGTCAATCCGCTCAACCCAAACACATCGGCTACTGGATGAGACTTGAACCCGTCGTCCAACATCTCAAAACTAGCAGGTGTAAGCATCGCTGGGTGTTCGTATCCGCAAGCGTGACATAACTGCAAGATTTCTTTTCGAAGTGTCACCAAGTAGTTCGCCAACCTTGCCGCTTTGTCCGTTGGATCGAGTCCTCGCATCAACCACTTTCGCTGCGTCGCAACACCGGTCGGGCATTTACCGGTATGACAAATTTGAGCCTGAATGCAGCCGATCGCCAGCATGGCTTCACGACCAAGTTGAATCAAATCGCATCCCATCGCCATCGCGAGCAGTGACTCTTGAGGAAAGCCCAGTTTTCCCGAACCCATGAAGACCACTTGTTCGTGCAAGCCGGCCTCGGCAAACATTCGATAGACTCGGCTGAATCCCATTTTGAACGGCATCGAAACGTGATCGGAAAACACCAACGGAGCCGCCCCCGTCCCGCCTTCACCACCATCGATCGCAATAAAATCAACGCCACGTTCGCCGTTCTCCATCAGCCCAGCCAGATCCGACCAGAACGATAACTCGCCCACGGCCGACTTGATTCCGATCGGCAACCCGGTCAATTCCGCAAGTCGTTCTACAAAGTCCAACATCTCATCGGCGTTGCTGAACTCCAGATGAGCTGCCGGGCTGATGCAGTCCTTGCCCAATGGAATTCCTCGAATCTGTGAAATTTCAGCCGTAATTTTTTTCGCGGGCAAGATGCCACCACGCCCCGGCTTGGCCCCCTGAGACAATTTCACCTCAACCGACCGAACGTCATACTTCTCGCAAGTTTCAACAAAGGGCTTCTCTGCGAACCGGCCATCTTGACCACGAGCCCCGTAGTAACCGGTGCCCAGTTGCCAAATCAACCCGCCGCCATGACCGTGATGCGGAGCAACGCCGCCTTCGCCCGTGTTGTGTAAACAATCGGCGATTTGACAACCACGATTGATCGCCTCCACCGCCGGCGCACTCAGCGAACCGTAGCTCATGGCGGAAATATTGACGATGGAGTTCGGACGAAATGCCTTGGGCCGATCCCGAGCGGCTCCCAACACCTTCGCACAGGGAATCGAGTACTTGGGCGTTTCTTTTTTGCCGACACTTGGGTCATCCACAATTGGAAACGCGGATTGTTTAATGATCAGGTAACCCGAAGATCCTTCCAGATCGTTGTCGGTGCCAAAACCGAAGTAGTTGTTGGACTTGGCCGCCGACCGATACACCCAATCGCGTTGGTCTCGACTGAAAGGACGCTCTTCATTGTTGTCCGCGATAATGTACTGCCGCAGTTTTGGCCCAAGCTCGGCCAGCACGTGCCGGCCGTGGCCAACGACCGGATAGTTTCGCAAAATCGGATCCTTGACTTGAATCAGATCGTGAATTGCAACAGCAACAATCAATAGCACCAAAACGACGACAACACCAACAAACCACCACACGTGCATGCCTCAGATAAAAGCAACTGACTAAATGTTCTCAGCGATCACAACTTCCAAAACGCATTTTGCGTCGGCATTATAATAACACGTCTTGCCGGTCCTTGGGTGAGCGTTGCGTTTGCGGTTTGGTAACATGAACCCATAATTTAATCCCCATTCACGAGCCACTTATGAAACCGTCTGCCATCTTGAGCCGTCACTGGCCGGCGATGCTGATCGGATCAATATGGCTATGGATGTTTTGGCCGATGATTAGCGGCCAAACGGTGTGCGGTTTTCGAGATTCGGCCTATCTGTATTATCCGCTGTTCAAGTGGATCGACAGCGTGTGGGCGTCGGGTGAGATCCCGCTCTGGAATCCGTACTGCAACTATGGTCTGCCGGTCGTGGGTGACGGATCGAGCAGTGTCTTCTATCCGGGCAAGCTGATTTTTCTGTGTCGATTTCTCAGCTACCCGTCCCGATACGGCATCTATCTGTCCATTCACGTGTTGATCGCGGCGGTCGGGGCGTATCGGTTTGCGCGAACGATGAAAGCCAATCAAGCCGGCGCGACGCTGGCTGCGATCTCGTATGCATTTGGTGGGAGTGTCCTCTTTCAAGTGACCAATGTCATTTATCTGGTTAGTGCAGCATGGTTGCCGCTTGCTCTTCACCTTGTCTGGCGAGGCATCTTGGGTGGCGACTGGCGATCAACCGTTTGGACGGGAGTCATTTGTTCGCTGATGATACTGGGTGGCGATCCGCAGATGGTTTACCATGTCGGCTTAATCGCGGCGGTTAGTTTGGTCTTCTGCAGCTGGGGGCACAGACGCTGGCTGCTGAAGAATACGCAATCTTCCTGCCACGCGGCCTACCGGTGGTTGACGGTTGGTGGTGCTCGTCTGGCGTTAATGGTGATCGTCACTTCTTGCCTAGCAGCGATCCAAATTCTCCCGACCGCTCATTGGGCCGAGCGAAGTGAACGAGCGGCCAGTAGTCACGCCCACAACATGTATCACGCGTGGAGTTCTGTCGATCACGCGACGAGCCGGTTCCTGCGACGTTCGAATCGTTGGCACCGCGCGCAAATCGAACAGCTACCGAATACGTTAAGCCGTAGTCTTATTGGAGAGCTTCGACCGGGAAGCTCAGCGGATGCCACCTATCAGTTCAGCCAACCGCCGTGGAGCATCGCCGAACTTTTCTTTCCCAACGTGATGGGCAAACCCTTCCCAACGCATCAGCGGTGGAGCGACACGTTGCCCGCCGCCGAACGAATCTGGACGCCTTCAGTTTATGCGGGTGTCCTGACCGTGCTATTGGCACTGAGCCAATTTCGGCTGTGGGGCAGACGGAAGCGGCACGTCTGGCTGTGCCGAATCGGCGTCTTCTTTGCCATCGCATCGTTTGGCTGGTTCGGCGTGGTGTGGGCATTGAATGAAGTCGTGGCTGTTGCTGGTTTGAGTGAGCTCGAAATCGGCGGCATAAAGATCGGACCTCAAGTCGGCGGCCTGTATTGGTTCATGGTAACCTTGTTGCCCAAGTATTTCATGTTTCGATATCCGGCCAAGCTGTTTGTGATCGCCAGCTTGATGATTTCGATACTGGCAGGTCTTGGGCTAAGCCAAATCACGAATACAAGCACGAAGCGCAAGCGAGCGAGCGTGTGTTACATCGTGATCCTCGGCGCCTGTTGCATCGGGGGGCTGGCCGCGTTGCAAATCGCGCCGATCGAGGCATGGTTGGGACGAATTCGCCCGAACCTGTTTTTCGGGCCATTAGACATTAAGAGTACGGTTACGGATCTGAACATTTCGTTCGCTCAGCCCTTAATCGTGCTGGTGATCGCATTGGCTCTGGCTTGGCTGATTCAAACCGGACTCCGAAACTCAACGACTCGGACGACTTGTACCTACTTAACCACCTTGATCGTGTTGCTAACCGCCTTTGACGTCGTGTCTGCGAATCGGTGGATGCTGGCCGAGGTAGATCCAAACGTGTTTGAAGCGCCGACGGAAATCGCCAAACAATTGAAACAAATAAAATCTGACAATCCGAACACGACTCCTCGCATCTATCGCTCGTTCGACGCCCAGGCTCGTGGACAAACATGGCCACGAGCGACGTCAACCAAGCGGCTGGAAGAAATCATTGCCTGGCGGCGTGAAACTTTGTTTCCAAAACATCATCTTGAACACGGCATCACCCTGCTAGGAAGTTTCGGTTCGGTTTGGCCTGCAGAGTACCGGCACTTGCCATTTTGCACCGATTTAGATTCCGAGCCGGACGGTTCGATATTCGAAACGCAGTTGCTGGGCGACCAAGTTTGTGCCCAATTTGTTCCAGATACAGATCGTGATTCGATCACGCTTCGCCCTCAGACTGCCGGTCCGGTAAACAACCCACGGCTCATTCGCGCGAAATTCTCAGGTGACGGATACTATTGTCACTTTCTACAGCATTCTTATCATCGTCATGCGTGGAACGAGATTGAGCTGGCGGGCATCAACACCGTGGCTTACTCACTGCGATCCACGACGGTCGACCTAAGTATCGACGAACCGCTTCGTTTAGTGATGTCCACCCTTCATGATTCTGGCTGGAAAGCAACGGTTGAGAACCTGAAAACGGGAGAATCTTCTCGCCCCAAAATCTACCCAGTTGACGGCCTTTGGTTACAACTGAAGTTAGAGCCCGGTCATCACCAAGTCACTTTCACGTACTCGCCGCGTGAATTCTGGATCGGCTGCTGGATCAGCGGACTCAGTTGGTTGGCACTGGTGATTGGGTTAAGCGTCCGGCTCAAAACTGCGAAGACTCGGGCGAAGCCCCGCACTTAGGCAGAAGGCAAGTTTAAAACCTACCGCCTAGGATATTGAAACCTCGACAGATTTTCTCGTTCTGGTGGTGGGTTTTATCCTGCCACTTGCCTAGGCCGGTGCCGGTTCGCCCTTTTCGCGTGGCGGATGGAAATTATGATGGCGGCGATCGCAGAGATCCTGAAACTCGGCAAGCCGAGCGGAGCGAGCAGCCGGATCGGGAAACGTCTCTTCTAGCTTTCGATCCATCTCGTCTCGAGCCAAATCAAACAAGGAATAATCGGCGATCAAGTGCTTGCGAACAAACTCGCGATCTTCCTCGCTGATCTCCGCGTCTTTCTTTGACACGTTAGCTCGCACGTACGACAAATCCTTAAAGTGATCGGGGAACCTTTGCTCCATCACAATGCACGACTCGTCAAACCGCTCGATCGGAAACAAGAAAGCCTGCCCCGTTGAAACCGCGGACTCGATCACCGTCAGGTCCGTCTCGGAAACTCCGCCGTTGAGAAAGTAAATCTGGCTGTTCGTTTGCGGATGAACGTCTTCATTTTCCAGTTCTGCGACAGCAAAATCACGAAAGCTCATCCGTTGAGCGATACAGTTAACCTCTTCGAAGTGGCGGTGGAAAAAATAACGCGAGATAAATCGCTCGACCGGATCGCGCACGTAGCACAATGCCAATACGTTGGCGTGTTCGTGATCGTAAGGAAGATCGAGCGACAACTTATGATCACTGAAGCACGTGACCCACGGGTGGCAGCGCACGATTTCGCTAACGTCAAATTGGGTGTACTGCTTGGTTTCCAGCAGCGAGTTCGAATTGTAATAACCCGGGCTAAAATTACGGTTCATCAATTGGCGAAGCGTGGAGCCACCGGCTTTGGGCACGTGAACGTGCAGCCAGACGGATCGCCGATTATCAAGGTCAGATTGGTCCATCAACATTTGCCTTAAATTTGGTAGTCAATCACAGGAGCTAGGTCGTCGTTGTCTCACTCGTTCCGCATTCGCAGTCGAGGCTTTTCCATAATCACGGTGGTTGATGGTTCGACACTATCTGTCAACCAGACGCTTGAACCAATCACCGAATCGCGACCCACGACCGTTCGACCCCCTAGTACAGTCGCGTTCGCGTAAATCACAACATTGTCTTCGATCGTCGGATGCCGCTTGGCGCCTCGAACCAGTTTGCCCGATTCATCCTGAGCAAAACTGAGTGCACCCAGAGTCACACCCTGATAGATTTTGACATGCTGGCCAATGTTGCAAGTTTCACCAATCACGACTCCCGTGCCGTGGTCGATGAAGAAATGATCGCCGATCGTCGCACCCGGATGGATGTCGACTCCCGTTTCACTATGAGCCCACTCCGTCATCATGCGCGGCAGAAAAGGAATGTGCAATTTCTGCAACGCATTGGCCAAGCGAAATACCGTAACCGCATGCAGGCCCGGGTAGCACAAAATTACTTCGTCTAGGTTTCGACATGCCGGGTCGCCCGAATACGCAGCCTGCACATCCGTGTTGAGCGTTTGCTGAATGGCAGGCAATTCGCACAAAAATTTGGTTGCGAGATTCTCACTGTATTCGAGCAGCTGATCCTTGGGCGGCTGATGATCGGTTTCCAGCAGCGATTTGCCCATGTCTTGACAGGCTTCTTTGTTCCTTGCGATCGCGCTGGCGATTTCTCGCGCTAGCCGGACGTGAACCTGAGCCAGCTCGCGATGAATCAGATCGGGTAACGACTCCAGCGGTGTATCGTGAAAATGAAATGCTGGATAGACGATCGCCTTCAAACGCTTGACCGTATGGATCAATCGATTGATGTCCGGCACGCACGCTTCGTGGCAGGCTCCCGGGGTGATGCGTACCGTACCGGCAAGTTTCGCGGCCACATCGTTGACCGAGTCGCATAGCTTGGTAGGTTTATTTCGGACGTCAGTGGCCATGAGGAAATTCGAATGCCAGTCATTGTCGGGTTTGTCGCACTATCGAAAGTTTAACCGTTCGGGCAAAATAACACACGGCGGATTTATGGTGTCCGCCCGATCGATCCGCGTTTCCCCCGCCAAATCCGAGCCCAATATGATCTTTGCGACTTGGCAAATCCTCTGCGAATTGGCTCCATGGCTGTTGCTGGGGATGCTGCTATCAGGGCTCCTGCACGCATTTTTGCCCGCCAATTTCATTCGCCGCGAGTTTCATGGGGTCAGCGGAACCATCAAGGCTGTGTTGCTGGGGGTTCCGCTGCCACTATGTTCGTGTGGAGTCGTGCCGGCAGGCATTGGATTGAAAAACCAAGGAGCCAGCGATGGGGCTGCCGTGGGGTTTCTCATCAGCACACCGCAAACAGGCATCGACTCGATTCTGGTGAGCGCGTCATTCTTCGGTTGGCCGTTTGCGATTTTCAAGATGATTGTGGCAGCAATCACTGGCATGGTGGGAGGATTCCTTTCCGATCTGCTCATGAGATCCGGCACACGCCAGCCAAATGAGTTCACCCCTTTGGACAACTCCTCTGAAGAAGCAGAGCGATCCGAAGCCACATCGGTTCACTCGACGGCCGAGCCTTGGTGGCAGAAAGTCTGGCAACACGGCTTCGAGATCCTGCAATCGATCTGGGGTTGGTTGGTGGTAGGAGTGATTCTATCAGCGGTGATTAGTGTTTGGGTTCCTCCTGAATGGCTTGCTGGCATATCGGGGTTGGGAATTTTTCCAGCGATGCTGTTGATGTTGGCCATTTCGATTCCCATGTACGTCTGCGCGACGGCATCGGTACCCATCGCGGCCGCTTTGGTTCAGGGAGGGCTCGATCCTGCCACCGCATTGGTTTTTCTGATGGCGGGTCCGGCAACCAACATTGCCACAATCGGCGCGATCCGAAATCGTTTCGGCAGTCGAACGACAGTGACTTATTTGATGACGCTGGTTATTGGCAGCATGCTGGGAGCGTGGTTGTTCAGTGAACTGCTATCGGCGAGCACACCAGACAGCCCCGTCCACCTCCACCACCACGTAAACTGGTTCAGCCAGTTGTGTGCATTAATCTTGCTGACGATGACTGGTTGGTGTGCATGGCAACATTTCCAACGGAAACATTTAAGCACTGCTTCGATGGCATCGTCAGACCGACCAACCGCCACAATCAAAGTGGACGGAATGCACTGCCAAAGCTGCGTGATGCGATTGGAAAAAGCGATCCATCAACATGCGGGCGTCGAAGCGACTCAGGTGGATCTGGCTTCGGAAACCGCGACGGTCCAAGGTGATTTTCACCTCGCCGATTTACACCAGACAATTCGTGACGCCGGGTTTTCGATTCGC
>CAZLYM010000085.1:7384-15753 GCA_964563475.1 uncultured Pirellulaceae bacterium | reverse complement strand
GGGCGTTCTATGGCGTGGGACAATCGAAAGCGGCTTGGTTGGAACTTGTACTAAGCTGGAAAAGCGAACTTGGCTCAGCGGCAATTTTTTTCTGCGGCCAGCCTCATTGGTTCACCGGTCACTAGAGGGGCCATAGATCGCGAGAGGAGCTGCTTATGGTGGCAGATCTTACCGTGCTGGGCTGTGATGACCGCATAAGCCCATAATTGCGGATTCTACGCCTTTGAATGGGGGCGGATCTGCGTTGACCCCTTAATTTACCGGGCTATAGTCCTAACTCTTATTGTCGCCGACGCCCTTATCGAAACTCATTTGCTGTCGTTCACCATCTCCTTTTCGGAGAAACCGACGGCTAAGAGTCTACGGTTTTAGGACGGCTCACCGCTGTACGGACACACCATGCTCAACTTCTTTCGTCAACAATCCGGCTCCGTCAAAAACGATTTGCTTTCCGGATTGACTGTTGCTCTGGCCTTGGTGCCAGAAGCAATCGCGTTTGCCTTTGTGGCGGGCGTTTCTCCGTTGATAGGACTCTATTCAGCATTCTTTATTGGTCTGATCACCGCGGTCGCTGGTGGCCGGCCCGGAATGATTTCCGGTGCAACGGGTGCGATGGCGGTCGTCGTTGTCGGATTGGTTTCGATCCACGGTGTCGAGTACTTGTTCCCGACGGTCATCTTGTGTGGATTGATCCAAGTTGGCATCGGTGCCGCGAAGTTGGGAAAGTTGATTCGTATGGTACCGCACTCGGTGATGTTGGGTTTTGTCAATGGGCTCGCGATCGTGATCGGGTTGGCTCAGCTTGGCAGTTTCAAAACGTTGTCTGACAACGGCCAGCTTGTTTTTCTCAGCGACATGCGGCTGTGGATGATGTTGGGCTTGGTGGGACTGACGATGGCAATCATCTGGCTGCTACCAAAAGTTACCCGCGCCGTCCCGGCGTCCTTGGCCGCGATTCTGATCGTGACCGGCATTTCATTGGTGATCAACCAGCAATACAGCGACTCGGCGGGAACCAACCAGTTGGCGACCGTCGGCGACATGCTTCGAACCAATCGTCACGCAGCTCTTCACGCGGCCCATGGTGCTCATGGAGCGGCGGATGATGAGTCCTCCGAAGGCGATATCGAACAAGAACTTGAAACGCGTCCTGCGATGGTTTTGGTCAGCGAGTCGATCAAACCGTCGTTGGTTGACGTGGCACCTGCCGTTCAAACGGTTGGGACGGAGCTTGATTTGGCTTCCAGTTTGGATCAAAAGTTAGCATTGGATGACGAAGCGGAGTCAGGGATCAGCGGCGGCTTGCCTCAGCTGTTTTTCACTCAGTATGAAATTGTGCCAATGAATTGGAAGACGTTTGCGATTATCTTTCCGTTTGCGATCGTGTTGTGTGGTGTTGGCTTGATCGAGTCGTTGATGACGCTGACGTTAGTCGATGAAATCACAGAGACGCGTGGGCAAGGCAATCGCGAATGCGTAGGGCAGGGCATTGCCAATATTGTCTGCGGACTGTTTGGAGGTATGGGCGGATGTGCCATGATTGGTCAGTCATTGATCAATGTGAACTCGGGCGGTCGTGGTCGGCTGTCAGGAATCACTGCGGCGGTCAGCTTGTTGATCTTCGTGTTATTCCTAGCACCTTGGATTGAGCAAATTCCAATGGCGGCGTTGGTCGGCGTGATGTTCATGGTTGTGATCGGAACGTTTGAATGGGCTTCGTTGAAGATGTTCAGACGAATGCCACTGGCCGACATGTTGGTGATGGTCTTAGTCGCCGGTTACACCGTGTTGATGCATGACCTTGCGTCGGCAGTGATTCTGGGCGTGATCGTTTCGGCCTTGGTTTTTGCTTGGCAGCATGCGACGCATATGGGCGCCGACGTGAAGTACAACGAGTACGGCAGCAAAATTTACCAAGTGCATGGCCCGCTGTTTTTTGCTTCGGTATCGTCGTTCAAAGAGATGCTGACCGTCGCCGACGATCCCGATGATGTCGTGATCGATTTCTATTACTCACGCGTGTACGACCAGTCAGGACTGGAAGCCATTAACACCATGGCCGACAAATACGAAGCAGCCGGAAAGCGACTGCATCTGACTCATCTCAGCCAAGAATGCCGCGACTTGCTCGATCGAGCCGGTGATCTGGTCGAGATCAACGTTTCTGAAGATCCACATTACCACGTAGCGACCGACCGCTTGGGGTAGGCGGGAGGAGGCAGTTTTCGATCGTATGGTACCGTCTTCATCGGGAAGTACGCTGAAGTCCGGCTGAAACCGGTGCTTCAGACCGCAAACTGCGAAATCTGATTCGACGATGCACGTGGGAAGGGCGCGGAGGGGCAAATGCCTCCGTGGACGCTATCCGGTTCAATCCCGGTAATCGGAAATACTCGCAGCCGCGAGTTTGCGGATCACGCCATTTGGAGTGACTCGGAAAAAACACGGCGTTTTGGAGGCGGTTTTGGGGGTATGTTTTCTCACAATCCTTCCCCCAATGTCTCTCTGCTGATTACCCCGTGATCTCACCCGAGTCCCCAAGTTTTACGACACCACTCCGCGCTGAATATAGCGTTGGTCGCTACGATTCCGCGCTTCCAATAGCCACTGCAAAATGGTTTGAGGCATTGGAAGCAGCACACGAGGGTGTTCGTTTCGCTGTCCGCTCCACTGGGGTCAATGGCCAGAGTGCCGGCTTGTCGGGACGTGAGAAGCGTCAGCACGAATTCTTGTTGGGACGGCGCTGTGCGTCTCAGTTGCTTGCGGAGCGAAAAGTTAACCAGCCGGTTGGCACCAATCAAGATCGATCGCCGTTCTGGCCTGAGGGCAACGTCGGGTCAATCTCTCACAGCGACCGGTGGACGATCGCATCGGTTGCCTTAGCTAAGGCTGTCCGTTCGCTTGGCGTCGACACGGAACCATTCATGCTGAACGAAACCGCTCAGCTGATTGCAGGTGACGTTGCAACAGCTGATCAAGTTCAGTTGACGGAAGATCAAGGCTTTGATGCCGTGTCCGCGCTGACGCTGATCTTTTCGGCCAAAGAATCGTTTTACAAATGTTGGTACCCGATCACCAAACGGTTTCTTGAGTTCCATGATGTCGCAGTGGTCAGCGTGGCTGATTCGTATTTGAAACTACGTAGGGTCGCTGCCTCGCAGGCAGAGGAAGCAGATCTGACAGTTCATTACCATTTGTCGGACAACGATGTGTTTACGTTCGCTGTCATGGAGGTTGAGCAATGAGCCATTCATCCAAATCAAATCATAGCGGCCTACCGGATGCCAACCGAGCGATCTACGATTCCATCAACAGTAAAACGGATCGTGAATATCCTAATACTACGCTTGACCAATTGATTGTTGAGCAATGTGAACAAACGCCAGACGCGATTGCCGTTTTGAGCGGTGACGATGTTCTCACGTATTGTCAGCTGAACGAGAAGAGCGATCGGGTTGCTGCCTACCTAGTCGAGCAAGGAATTAAGCCGGGTGACTTGGTCGGTTTGTGCTGCAACCGTGATGTTGATACTCCAGCGATGCTGGTTGGAATCATGAAGTCGGGGGCCGGTTATGTGCCGCTTGACCCTGACTACCCTGCCGAGCGTCTGGCCTACATGGTGGAAGACTCTAGCTGCCGCCACATTTTGGCTCATCAGGACCAGCAGCAGCTGGTTGAAGCGTTTGATGTTCCAACCACGCTAATCGATCGCGATTGGAACCGCATTGAATCGGCCACAGCAGTCGTTGACCTGCCTGCGATAGATACTCAAAACCACATTGCCTACGTGATTTACACGTCAGGTTCGACCGGGCGTCCCAAAGGCGTGATGGTTCCACATCGTGCCGTCGTCAATTTCGTGTTGAGCATGAAAGAGTGGCCAGGCTTTTCCACATCGGACCGAATCTTGGCGACCACGACGTTGTCATTCGATATCAGCGTCGCCGAGATTTTTCTCCCGCTGGTTGCGGGTGGGGCAGTAGCAGTAGTCGATCGGCAGACGGCTCGGGACACGCCTGCGTTGGTCGCTGCGATGCAGCGATATGAAGTCAACTACATGCAGGCGACGCCTGCGATGTGGCGAATGATCTTGGAAACCGAATTCGCCGGTCGTCCGGACATGAAGTTCTTCTCAGCTGGAGAACCACTGCCCCGAGACCTAATCGCTCCGCTGCTGGAACGGTGCGGCGAGCTGTGGAATCTGTACGGTCCAACCGAAACCACCGTCTTTTCAACCGCCAAACAAGCTCTGAACGACAATCCGCCGGTTCTGATCGGACTTCCGTTCGCAAACACTCAAGTCTACATCGTTGATGAAAATGACCAACTTTGTCCCACCGAGACACCGGGCGAGCTGTTGATTGCAGGCCACGGAGTAACGCTCGGCTATTTGAATCGTCCGGAATTGAATGAGAAAGTTTTCGTCGATTGGAACGGGATTCCCGTTTATCGAACGGGTGATTTGGCGACCATCATGCCTGACGGACAGATCAATCATCTGGGCCGAATGGACAATCAGATCAAGTTGAACGGTCATCGCATCGAGCTGGGTGAAATCGATGCGGCTTTGGCGAGTCAAGACGGTGTACGTCAAGCGGCAACGGTCCTGCGAGAAGATCGTCCCGGTGACCACCGGTTGGTTGGATACCTGTTGGTTGACGCGGAAGCTGAACCGAATCTGGCCACCGTCCGCAAAGAGATTTCGCAAACGTTACCTGACTACATGGTTCCTGAGACGATCGTCGTCGTGGATGAGTTTCCTTATACGCCCAGCGGCAAGTTGGATCGGAAATCGTTCGCGCCGCCATCGACGGCCCGGCCTGAGCTTGGCGTCGAATTCGTGCCGCCACGTTCCGATGAGGAGAAAAGCCTAGCCTCGATCTGGTCCGAAATTCTTCAGATTGACGAAGTCGGCGTACGAGATAACTTTTTCGAGCTTGGAGGAAACTCTATCCGAGCGGTCAAAGTCGTCGCGACGGTCCGGCAGCAGTTGCAGATCGAAGTCACTGGCGCTGAGTTCTTTGACAATCCAACGATCGAGTCATTGCTTAGCTTGGCCGAGAGAAAAAATGCTCTCCGGCAGAAGTTTCAGGCGGGCGGCAACGGGCATTCCGAATCCGGCGATCGTGAACGGTCGGGGAAATACGCCATCGTCGGCATGGCCGCACGCATGCCGGGCGCGAAAGATCTGGACACGTTCTGGGATAATCTGGTCAACGAACGCGAGTCGATCAAGTTTTTCTCGAAGGATGAGCTTGATGCGACCCTTGATCCACGCGACACGTCGGATCCAAATTATGTCCCCGCCAGAGGCATTATCGACGGCGCGGCTGAATTCGATGCGCGTTTCTTTCGGACTCCGCCTCGCAACGCCGAACTGACCTGTCCGCAGCAGCGAATCATGCTGGAACTGGCGTGGACTGCGTTGGAAGACGCCGGCGTGATTCCAAATAAGTCAGATCAGACCATCGGAATCTGGGCCGGAAGTTACACGACTACTTACTACACCAAAAATCTGCTGACCAATCCTGAACTCGTTCGCCAGGCAGGCGAATTTCAGGTGGGAACGATGAATGAAAAGGATTACATCGCCACCCGAGTTGCTCATGCGTTGAACTTTACCGGTCCGGCGATCAACGTGAACACCGCGTGCTCGACCTCGCTGGTCGCGTTGATTGAGGCCTGCAAGTCGCTCGACGTCGGACATTGCGATGTGGCTCTGGCTGGCGGATCGTCGGTCACTTTCCCTCAAAATCAAGGTCACCTTCACCAGACGGGTAGCATTTTCACGCCCGATGGTCACTGTCGACCGTTCGACGCCGACGGAGCCGGAACGCTGTTCAGCGATGGAGCCGGTGTGGTCGTGGTCAAGCGACTTGAGGATGCCGTCTCCAACAACGATCGAATCTACGCGGTCGTCAGTGGTTTTGGAATCAACAACGATGGCGGCGACAAAGCCAGCTTCAGCGCACCCAGCATCGAAGGGCAAGCCAACGCAATCGCGATGGCTCATGCGATGGGCGGCGTGAATCCGGAAGACATCGGCTACATCGAAGCACATGGTACGGCGACTCCGATCGGCGATCCGATTGAAGTATCCGCGTTGCGGACGGTGTTTGAGGCTCAGACCGACAAGAAACAATTCTGTGCGATCGGTAGCGTGAAGTCGAACATCGGTCACACCGTTGCGGCGGCCGGTGTGGCAGGCCTGATCAAGGCAGCCATGTCGTTGCACAACGAGCAGATTCCGGCCACGCTCCATTACCAGAAGCCCAACCCACAGATTGATTTTGAAAACAGCCCGTTCCGAGTCTGTGACTCGTTGACGTCGTGGCAGCGTTCGGAATCTCCTCGACTGGCGGGCATTAGCTCGTTTGGAGTCGGTGGAACCAACGCTCACGTGCTGATTCAAGAAGCGCCGCTTTTAGATGAGGTGCCTTCCAGCGAGTCCAACAATGATCAGGCGGACAATGAACTTCCAGTCGCTCTGATTCCTGTTTCTGCGAAGACGCAAGAGGCGTTGGATCAGAATGTTGCCAATCTGGCGGGCGCGTTTGCCGCGAAAACGAACGGCGGTTCGAGCGAAGATTTAAAAGATGTCGCATGGACGCTTCAAAATCGACGCGATGAATTCACGTATCGTGCCGCGATTGTGACCGATTCACTGGAAGACGCCGCTCAGACTTTACAAGATCGTAAAGCGCCGCGTTACATCAAGCGAAAATCGTCCGCCGTGCCGCGAGACGTTGTGTTTATGTTCCCAGGGCAGGGCGCTCAGTACGTTCGCATGGGGCAGAACCTGTATCAGCACTCGAGTGTGTTCCGTGAGCACCTTGATCGTTGTGCTGATCTGTTGACACCATTGTTGGGACGCGACCTGCGAGACGTATTGTTCCCCGCGTCGGGCGATGAAGAGGCGTCGACCGAAATTTTGCGAAACACGCAATTCACTCAGCCGGCCCTTTTCGCGCTTGGCTATTCGTTGGCTCAAGTCTGGTTGGCGTGGGGCGTTAAGCCTACCGCGCTGATGGGACACTCGATTGGCGAGTTCGCGGCGGCTTGCGTTGCGGGCGTATTCAAACTGGAAGACGGTTTGAAGATGATCGCCGAACGCGGGCGAGCCATGCAGGCTCTGCCGAGCGGTAGCATGATGAGCGTTCGGTTGCCGGGAGCGGAAGTCGAGCCGATGCTGTCGGGCGACATGGTGGTTGGATCGTTCAACGGTCCCGAGCTATGCGTCGTGGCGGGCCCGGATGATCAGGTTGCCAAGCTCCAAGAGCAATTGGAATCGAAAGACATCGTCTGCCGACACCTGCATACCTCACACGCCTTTCACTCGCCCATGATGGACTCGATTGTCGATCCGTTTGCTGACTTTATTGGACAATTCGAATTGTCGTCGCCTGCGATCCCCATTCTTTCAACCGTTACGGGTGATTGGCTGACGGATGAGCAAGCGAACGATCCTCGGTATTGGGCCGAGCATTTGCGAAAGCCGGTTCGGTTCAGTGACGCGGTCACCCGAATGTGGGATGAAGAACCATCCCGGATTCTGATTGAACTTGGGCCTCGAAGAACGCTCGCAACACTTTCAAAACAACACGCGACTGATCCCAAGACGCAAATCGCGTTGCCAACCTTGGCGAATTCGGCCGAGGACAACCTTGAGTGGATCAGCATGTTGAATGCCGTCGCCCAGATGTGGCTGGCTGGCGTTCCAGTCGATTGGAAGTTGCTTTCGTCTGACGGTCGACCTCGATCCGATCGCACACACGCCAGCTTACCGACATATGCATTCCAGCGAAAAAAGTACTTTATCGAGCCGGGTCAGAAGTCCAACGCCAAGCCAGCAAATCTGAACAGCCAACCGACTGTTGGCGAATCTGCACCAAGCAACTTAGCTACTGTTTCAAACCATTCTTCTGCGCAACCGCAGACCGCCGTTTCCGCATTCCCCACTCCTAATCCCGCAATGGAGAAAGCCATGAGCCGAATTCCAAACATTACCGCCGCAATTCATGATGTCTTTGAGAACACATCCGGATTTGATTTGTCTGAGTTTGATGGTGACACGACGTTTTTCGAGATGGGTCTCGATTCGCTGGTGTTGACTCAGACCGCGACGTCTTTGAAGAAGGAACTGGACTTTGAGGTAACGTTCCGGCAATTGCTGGAAGAGACCCCGACCGTCGATTCACTTGCCTCATGGTTGGACGAACAACTACCGGCTGACAAATACGCAGCCACTGAGCCTGTGGAAGTTGCTGCCGCTCCCGTGGAAGCAGCGCCGACTCCGGTTGCCGCTCCCGCTCCCGCACCGGCGGCGGTCGAGCCAGTTGCTCAGGTCGCTCCGGCGCCAGTTGCGGTTC
>CAZLYM010000085.1:5428-7284 GCA_964563475.1 uncultured Pirellulaceae bacterium | reverse complement strand
GCACCGGCGGCGGTCGAGCCAGTTGCTCAGGTCGCTCCGGCGCCAGTTGCGGTTCCTGTGTCCAACGCCGTTGTTGCTCCAAGCGTCAATGTTGTGCCATTGAATGTTCCCGCTGGCAATGTGGCTCCGGTTCAGGGCTCGGCAGTGCAATCGATTGTTCAAACCCAATTGCAACTGATGCAGAATCAGTTGCAATTGCTGGCCGGATCACCTGCCGCGATGCAGCCAGCCATGACCGACACAGTTCAGCAACTGGTTCAGCCCGCACAGCCCGTTCAGGCTCAATCTGCTTGTTCACCCAATTCATCTGAAAACGTGGGCGTTGATGCGGCGTCTGACAAAGCGGACGACGCTCCGAAGGCAAAGCGGTTCTCGACCGTCAAGACAACCGATGGAGAGCTCGATGCAACCCAGCAAGCGGCACTCGACAAAATCATCCGGCTGAACAATGAGCGGATGCCCAAGAGTAAAGCTTACGCTCAGCAGCACCGCAAATACATGGCCGATCCGCGAACGGTATCCGGCTTTCGTCCGAACATGAAAGAGATGACTCACCCGATCGTGGTTGACAAATCCAAAGGGGTGAAGCTGTGGGATATCGATGGCAACGAGTACATTGATTTCACATGTGGTTTTGGCTCCAACCTGTTGGGACATACTCACGACATCACCGTGCAGGCCATCACCGAACAAGTTCAAAACGACTATGCGATTGGGCCTCAGTCGCCGCTGGCCGGTGAAGTGGCCAAGTTGTTCTGCGAATTAACAGGTTCGGAGCGAATGGCGTTTTCGAACACCGGTAGCGAAGCCGTGCTTGGGTGTACTCGACTGGCACGAAACGCCACCGGACGCGATTTGGTGGTCATGTTCAACGGAGACTATCACGGAATTCTTGACGAAGTGATTGCTCGTGGAAGCAAGAAGCTGAAGAGCTTCCCCGCCGCAACCGGGATCCCAAAAGAGCACGTTGGCAATACGCTGATCCTTGACTATGGGACTCAGGAAACGCTAGACATTATTCGCGATCGAATGGACGAGATCGCGGCCGTACTAGTCGAGCCTGTCCAGAGCCGAATGCCTGAGCTTCAGCCAAAAGAGTTTCTGCAAGAACTGCGTCGTCTGACAGAAAACGAGCCAACCTGTTTGATCTTCGATGAAGTTATCACTGGTTTGCGAATCGGTCTGGGCGGTGCTCAGGAGTATTTTGGTGTCAAAGCGGACCTTGCGTCTTACGGTAAGGTCGTTGGCGGAGGTATGCCAATCGGAGTCGTTGCGGGTAAGGCCGAGTACATGGACGGGCTTGATGGAGGCTTCTGGCAATTCGGTGATGACAGTCGTCCGGAAGCAGGGATGACCTACTTCGCAGGAACGTTCGTTCGCCACCCACTTACGCTGGCGGCTTCGAAGGCGATTCTGGAACATTTGAAAGCTGGCGGTCAGCCGATGTACGACCGGTTGAACGAGGTCAGCCAATACTTGGCAGATGAATTGAATCGCGTCTTTGAAGAGATGGATGCACCAATGTTTTTGGCGAACTTTGGTTCTCTGTTCAAGATTCAGTTTCATCAGGAACTGGTTTACAGCGAAGTCTTTTTCGCTGGCCTGCGACGCCGAGGCATGCACATCTGGGACCACCGTCCGTGCCTGCTAACACTCGCTCACGAAAAGTCGGACGTTGACCAATTGGTCGGTGCCATGCGGGAAACGATTGTCGAGTGCCAAAAAGACGGCTTCATGCCGGGTGAGGGCTACAAGAAAGCGCCTGCCAAAGTCGATCCGAGTCAACCGCCTCAAGTCGGTGCGAAGGTCGGCAAAGATGAACGAGGTCGTCCGACTTGGTATGTGCCAGATGTGGC
>CAZLYM010000085.1:0-5328 GCA_964563475.1 uncultured Pirellulaceae bacterium | reverse complement strand
CTCGGACTTAGCACGAGCCAATCTTAAGCATCTGACTATCTGAAAGTACTCCCACCAATCAGGTTGACCCTGAAATTGCCCTTTTCAAAGTGACACCCATGAATCAAACCTCAACATCTAGTAGCCTGACGGACATTCCTGTCGTTGTCGGCCCAAGCAATGCGTCTGAAAATCGCTATTCGGCGACCGAGGCACAGTTGGAAGTCTGGCTTTCCAGTCAGCAGAGTGTTGAGGCCAACTGCGCTTACAACGAAATCAGTTCGTTGGAGTTTCGTGGATCGTTAGACACCAAGCGTATCAAGCAAGCGCTGGACATGGTGGTCGACAGGCATGCCTCACTTCGATCGACTTTCAGCGACGACGGTTTGCAAGTGATCGTTCGCGACTCACCCGGCTATGAATACGAAGTGCGAGACTTTACAGCCGATCAATCGAATGCGCGTCGTGACGGAGTTGATGAAGCGGTCGGGTCGGTCGTGCATGAACTGGCAACGACTCCGTTTGATTTGGCGGGAGGATCCTTGCTTCGAGTTGTTCTGCAAAAGTTTGCAGACGATCATTACAAGCTGACGTTTTCTGCTCACCATCTGATCCTTGATGGTTGGTCGTTTGCTGTGTTCTGTTCAGATCTTGGGCACAGCTACGATGTGCTTGGCGGTGTTGATCGTGAACCACTCCCGGCGGCCAACAGCTACCAAGAATACGCCGAAACGATGGAGCAGTATCCCAACACGGATGCTGGCAAGGCCGACGAAGCATTCTGGCTGAAGCAATTTCGATCGGGCGAACAACTGGATATCCCCGTACTTGATCTGCCAGTCGAGAATCCTCGTCCAGCTTTACGAACCTACGAGGGCAGACGTTTCGACCATTTGATCAGCGCCGAACTGGCTGAGAAGCTACGCAAGGTCGGTGCGAAGCAAGGTTGCAGTCTGTTCAACACGATGTTGGCGGCATTCAACGCTTACGTGGCCCGAATCAGCGGCACAAACAATTTCTGTGTAGGCATTCCAACGGCAGGTCAGGCGGCGATGGACATGCCGGAATTGATTGGGCACTGCGTCAATACTATGCCGCTTCGTACCGAAGTCGATCTGGCGAGCTCGTTCAACGTGTACATGAAAACGTGCCGGAACGGTTTGTTGGACTCGTTTGATCACCAGCGATATTCGTACGGAACACTCTTGCGAAAGCTGTCGCCACCACGTGATCCCGCTCGACCGCCCATGCTGTCAGTTTCGTTTAATCTCGATCCAATGGTCGACGTTAGCAAGATGGGATTCGAAGGACTCAATGTGACGCCATTGATCGAGCCCCGGAGTTTTGAGAACTTCGAATGGTTCGTCAATGGAGTGATTTTGGCTGACAAGTCGATTGAGCTTCAATTGCAATACAACTGCAATCTGTACAGCAAACAATCCATTCAGTTTTACCTTGAAGGGTTCGAGGCATTTGTCTCTCAGTTGGCCGAAGCGCCACACATTTGTATGGCGGATGCGAATCTGATGAGCATTCCCCAGCGTCAGCAAGTTCTGGTTGATTGGAATGACACGAAACTTGAGTACCCGACTCACGGGACCTTGCATGGCGAGTTCTCACGACAGGCGGCCGAGACTCCGGACAAAGTCGCAGTCTGTTTCGAGCAGACGAAACTTACCTACGCGGAAGTTGAAACCCGCTCAAACCAAATCGCACGCTTCCTCCAATCGGAAGGCGTTGGTGCTGGAGATCTGGTCGGTATCTGTGTCGATCGCAGCGAGCGAATGCTGGTCTACTTATACGGAATTTTGAAGTCGGGAGCGGGCTACGTTCCCTTGGATCCGGCTTATCCGACCGATCGATTGCAGTACATGTGCGATCACTCGGGCCTGAAGCTGATTGTGACCGAGCAGGAATTGAATGATCGAGTCGCCGAATTCAAGAAGCCTCAAATCGTAATCGATGAACGGGCCAGCCAAATTGAGCAAATGGATTCCGGTGTCGTGGAATCGGATGCCACACCGCATGACACATGCTACGTAATCTACACCTCAGGGTCGACGGGCAAGCCAAAGGGCGTCCAAGTTCCTCACGGGCCTGTGGTAAACTTTTTGTATTCGATGCAGCAGACGCCGGGGTTCAACCAAGACGAATCGGTGCTCGCGGTGACGACACTGTCGTTCGATATCGCGGTCCTTGAACTCTATCTGCCAACGGTCTCGGGTGGCACGGTGGTCATCGTTGATCGCATGACGGCGGTTGATGGCGTAAAGCTAGCCGAGGAACTGGAAAAGCACGACATCACATTGATGCAGGCGACTCCGGCAACGTGGCGACTGATGATTCAAGCCGATTGGAAAGGCAAGTCAGATCTGAAGGTGCTGTGCGGCGGCGAACCGATGCCGCAGGATCTGGTGCAGCCACTGCTGGACCGTTGTGACGAACTTTGGAACATGTATGGTCCAACAGAAACCACAGTCTGGTCGGCAGCCTATCGAATCGAGAGCTCGACGGCTCCTATTCTGATCGGAAAGCCAGTTGGAAACACTCAGATTTATCTGCTTGATGCCAAAGGTAACGAAGTTCCAGTCGGTTGCGAAGGAGAACTGTTCATTGGCGGAGCCGGTGTGACGGCGGGTTACCTACACCAGCCAGAAATGACGGACAAGCGATTTGTGAAAAATCGGTACCGGAATCCGTTTGTGGACTACGTCAGCGATCGCCTCTACAAAACCGGTGATGTGGCAAAGTACCGCTTCGATGGAAACATACAGTTTCTTCGTCGCAACGACAAACAAGTCAAGGTGCGTGGTTTCCGTATCGAGCTGGGTGAAATCGAACAGGCGATCAAGTCGCATGCTTCGGTCGAGCAAAATGTGGTGATCGTCCGAGAAGACGTTGCCGGAGACGCTCGACTGGTAGCGTACGTTGTCGCCAAGTCAGGTCAGTCGATGAATACGACTCAGTTGAGAGATCACGTTCGCGAATCGCTGCCGTTTTACATGGTGCCACAGCACTTTGTCGAACTTGACGCGATGCCGCAAACTAACAATGGCAAGATCGACTACAAGGCATTGCCAGCACCAGTTGCCGACGTGCCTCAAGAGAATAACACGGACGATGTCGCGGTGCCGACAACGCCAGCTGAAAAGTTCCTCGCCGGTGCTTGGGAGGACGTGCTGGAAATTGATGATATCGCACTGAACGATTTGTTCTTCGATGTCGGAGGTCACTCATTGCTGGTCATGAAAGTGATCGCAACGGTGAAAGAGAAAACCGGCATTAAGCTGGGACCACAAGATTTCCTCGTGGCGACGCTTGAGCAAATGGCGGACAAGATTTCCGAAGCACATTGTTTCAAAAATGATGAAGCGAAAGTGGCATCGGATTCACCCACAGCTGATGAAAAACCGGCCATCAGCAAAACCGAAACGACTGAAACCGTCGCAACTAGCGAGGCCGTCGATTCAGTAGCCAAGTCGGAAGAAACCCATTCTCAATCGCAAGGTGTTTTCAAAAAACTGACAGGGTTTTGGAACTGATACACACACGGCCCTGAAAGCTATTCCCTTCACAATGCAACAATACTTTGGACATCCCGAATCGCCACTTTTTGGCGTCTACCACGCGCCGCGAGGCAAGCGTGCAAAGGACGACTGCGCGGTGTTGATCTGTCCGCCGATCGGGCAGGAGTACATTCGTACTCACTGGTGCCTGCGATTGATTGCCAATCAAGTAGCACGAGCCGGGGCGCACGTTTTGCGACTTGATTATCACGGAATGGGTGACTCTTCCGGGCGAATTGAGCAAATCGATTCGGTTGATACTTGGCAGAGTAACATTGATGAAGCGATCGAACATCTCAAACGGACCTGTGGTGCTGAAACTGTGATGCTTTTGGGGCAGCGGTTTGGCGGAACACTGGCTGCCGAAGTGGCAAAGCGACGCCCGGATGTCAACAGTGTTGTGCTGTGGGAACCTGTGATCGATGGCAGGATTTACCTTAACCAACTTCGAGCCGTCCATGCCGAGATGCTGGACTTGTGGGTGTGCAAAATGAACACTCCGAATGACGACATGGCTGAGGAGATACTCGGCTACCTGTTCTCGCGTGCTCTCTTGAATGAGATTGAGGCGTTGGAGCTTTGCGTGGGTGATATTCCTCAACCGCAACTGGTGATCAAAGTCAGAGAAGGTGTTCTGAATGTAACTGAGCATCCAGAACCGTCCTTGCAAAAGGTCATTGTTGATGACCGACAAACTTCGTGGAATGATCTTCGCGAGTTGGAATCGGCTTATCTGCGACCGGAGGTTTCACGCCAGATCGTGAAACTGATTGGCCACATGTTTGAACGTCTGAAGGAGTTTAACGCTCTGAAGTTTGAGCCGCAGACGCCCAAGATGGAGGGCTCAGTATGAATCAGCAAGTTTGTAACTTTGGAACCGATGGCCATCTGTTTGGGATCTTGACCACGCCTGATGAGGAGGTGCGTGTCGAAGGTGCTCCGATCGCGTTGATCTTGAATGCCGGAATCGTGCATCGTATCGGTCCGTTTCGTTTGAATGTCGACATCGCTCGGCAGTTGGCCGAGCTTGGATTTTCGACGTTGCGGATGGATCTTTCCGGATTGGGGGACAGTGGCCCGCGAACGGGAAAGCTAGAACTTGAAAACCGTGCCGAGCTAGATGCGGCCGATGCGATGAGTTTCTTGCAACAGGAAACGGGCGTGAATGAGTTCGTGATTGTTGGCTTGTGCAGCGGCGCTTACAACGCGCATTGCGTTGCCGTTAAAGATCAACGAGTCGTCGGCGGTGTCTTCATGGACGGGATTGTCTTTCGCACGTTTGGCTACTTTTTGCGTCATCACTTCGCGCGAGTGTTTCGGCCACGCTTTTGGCGAAATGCCTTGAAGCGAAGAATCTATTCTGGCGCGTCGACGTCCGAGCCGGATGGAAATGTGTTGGCCGAAAGCGAGTTCTTTGGCGGCGATTTGTCAAAAGACGAAGTCGTCAATGACTTAGTCGGTCTAATGGATCGAGGAGTCGAGATGCTGTTTCTTTATACCGACGGCTACGACGATATCTGCGGACGTTCTCAGTTTCGAGAAATGTACGGATTGCGTCCGGACGAAGGCCAGTTGCAGGTCGAGTACTTTCCGAAATCGGAACATACCTATCGATTGACCGAAAATCGCCAGGCGGCGTGCGAACGAGTCTCCAACTGGTTCGTGAACCGGTTCGGAGCGAAGGTTGCTGACAAGGCGGGCGTCTAGAGCCAACCTCAAAGCTAGGTCTTCTCCCGAAGAGAGTGCAGCTTGTAGCCGGTGATAAGCGAAGCGTCATCACCGG
>CAZLYM010000084.1:11859-15813 GCA_964563475.1 uncultured Pirellulaceae bacterium | reverse complement strand
AACCCGCAACCGCTGGTTTTGGAAACCAGTGCTCTGCCAATTGAGCTACACCCCTCCAAGCTGACTCAACCTATGACTCAAATCTCTTCAATGCCACACCAAAACCAGCCACCCGAACCAGACTACCCAATCTCAAGAAGCGTCGCCCGGAAAAACCAAACGACGCTCTTAAAAATTGAAAGCAGCCCGGCCTAATCACGCCAAGCATGACCTTAGTCGGTGATCTTGGTAACAACACCTGAACCAACCGTGCGACCGCCTTCGCGAATCGCAAAACGAACACCGTCGTCCATCGCAATTGGTTTTTGCAGTTCAACATTGATCTTCACGTTGTCACCAGGCATGCACATCTCGGCTTCCGCCAAGTTCGCTGTGCCCGTCACGTCTGTCGTACGGAAGTAAAACTGAGGACGGTAACCACTGAAGAATGGAGTGTGACGACCACCCTCATCCTTGCTCAAGCAGTAAATCTCAGCCTCAAACTTACTATGAGGAGTGATTGTGCCCGGCTTGGCCAACACCTGACCACGCTGAACTTCCTCACGCTTGATACCACGAAGCAGAATACCAACGTTGTCACCCGCCTGACCCTCATCAAGGATCTTACGGAACATCTCAACACCAGTACACGTCGTCAGACGAGGCTCGGCATCAAGGCCGATGATCGCAATCTCTTCACCCGTACGAACAATACCACGCTCAATACGACCCGTTGCAACAGTACCACGACCTTCGATCGAGAAAACATCTTCAATCGCCATCAAGAACGGCTTGTCTTCTTCACGAGCAGGCTCAGGAACATGCGAATCAATCGCGTCCATCAAATTCGAAATGCACTCGCTGGCACCAGGATCCGAAGGATTCTGCAACGCCGGCAATGAGCTACCACGAACAATCGGGCAATTGTCGCCGTCGAAGTCATACTTCGAAAGCAACTCACGCACTTCCATCTCAACCAACTCAAGCAATTCCTCATCATCAACAAGATCACACTTGTTAAGGAACACAACCAAAGCAGGAACATCCACCTGACGAGCCAGCAAAACGTGCTCTTTCGTCTGAGGCATCGGGCCATCAGCGGCAGAAACCACCAAGATCGCGCCATCCATCTGGGCAGCACCGGTGATCATGTTCTTAATGAAGTCAGCGTGACCAGGGCAGTCAATGTGAGCGTAGTGACGGTTATCCGTCTCATACTCAACATGAGCAACCGCGATCGTCACAGTCTTCGTGTCGTCACGGACCGTACCGCCCTTGGCGATATCCGAATAATTCTTAGCCTCAGCCAAACCCTTGGCCGCCTGAACTGCAAGGATCGCCGCTGTAGTGGTCGTCTTCCCATGGTCAATATGACCAATAGTACCAACGTTCACGTGAGGTTTCGTCCTTGTAAATGTTTCCTTGGCCATACTACTGTTTACCTGTCTTTTCTATCAACCAAGTTTCAAAAAAACGACCCGCAGGCCGAACCACAAAAGCTGCTGATGGGATTTGAACCCATGACCTCGTCCTTACCAAGGACGCGCTCTACCACTGAGCTACAGCAGCAATCCAAATCTCATCAATGCTTTAAAAAATCCCAGAGAGCGGGTGAAGGGAATCGAACCCTCACCACCAGCTTGGAAGGCTGGAGCTCTACCATTGAGCTACACCCGCAAATCTAAACCGGTCACCTGCCGCACTGCGCAGCGATTCCGCACTTTGGAATGACCCAACAATGTAACAAAATCACCAACAAGCACCATAAGCAACCAGCAAAATTCTGGTCAAAGAGACCATATTTTTTACGATGTGTCGCTTTCCGGTTAAAAAAAGTGGGGGGTGCAGGATTCGAACCTGCGAAGGCTGAGCCAACAGATTTACAGTCTGTCCCGTTTGACCGCTTCGGTAACCCCCCCAAGCTTCGATCAAGCAAGGGACTAACGCATTCATTGAGCATCCTCACCGGAACCCGAAGCACGGACAAATGAGCATCATCCAATCCACGCTAAACGCTTAAATTCCGGCTAGTTAACTCAAACCACTCGCTGCACCTCGACTGTAACTCAAGTAAAAAAAAGCCAGCGGAGGGGCTCGAACCCACGACCTGCGGTTTACAAAACCGCTGCTCTCCCAACTGAGCTACGCTGGCATACGTTTATAGGGCTCATGAATATATAGAAAACGAAATGCCCTGCAATACGAAATCAGACTAAATTCGTCTCCCTAAGGTTCACCCCCTAAATTTACCGGTCATTCGGGCTCAAATCTTGAATTCTGAGGCATTTTTCCCAAAAACCGGTTTGACAAGGCGTTTCAACCTGAGAGACTTACTGCAAGAAGGCGTAGAAACCCCGACTGGCCGCATCCGATAAATGCTCGACAACTCGCTCAAATCGACTATTCTTACCACTCTATTAATGGCGCTTACCCGGAATCTGACTCACCATCGGACCAGAGGCACCTTCAGGTTTAGCGATAAAAGCCAAGAGCCGTTTCAATCTTTGAATCTCCGCTTTTCTCGCGAACATTTCTGACGTCATAAGCGGTACAAAACGCATCAAGGAGGGATCGACCAGCTAGGAAGCATGCACCCTACGATTTTCCACGAGGTATAAGATAGATGCTACGAAACAAATTGCGGTCTATGAACCCAAATACTGATTGTTTTAACGATGATCAGCCGGGTGATCCAATCAGTTTTCGCATGCGGCTTACCTCAAACAAGCTCATTACTTGTTTTGCGCTGATCGTCGCTTGCCTGATGTTTTCGGTCGATTTTCTGACCGCCGCTCAGCAGCAGCGTATGCTGGAAGTCACGTTGACTCGCCATATCATGGCCGCGCTGCAGCAAGACGCAGATAAGCCGATCGACCGGTCGCTGCGAGCCCACTGGATCACGCCCGATGCTGACGGAAATATCGACGGTCGGATCTCGGCCTTGGACACCGAAACAGCAGAAGCTTCTCCTATCGGCTTTCTGACTGTTACGCTGATGGAAAAGGGCCGTGAGGTAAATAAATCGAAAACCGACAAAGATGGCCGCTTCGTACTCGAAGACGTCGACGCGGGTATCTACACGCTACTGGCATTCGGAGAAACCGGGTTTCTAGCCTATGGCGTTCAGGTACTGCCTCGACTTGAAGAGCTCGATCTTGAGGATGATGTGCTGGATATTGATGAGGGAGTCGATCTCAATGTTCGAAACTCTGACCGCACTCCGCTAAGCGTCAAACAGCGACGAGCGTGGTACGTGTCACACTTCAACCTACCTGTGGATGCCGTCATTGCCGAGGAGCTTCAGATCGACGCTGCTGCGGTGCCGCCCGAGTTCTCCTCGCTTGAAAAAATCAGCCGAAATTACGTGTCCGCTTCCTCTGCTTTTTCGATCCTTGCGGACAAAGGGGATCTAAAAGGAATTGGCAAGGCAGATCTCACCTCCGGTGGCTTCCAATTTCCGCTTTCTCCAGCAGGCCATTTCAATGGTCGCCTGCAACCGATCGCAACCGAAGATGGTCGACCCGCAAAACTGTCGGACATGAATCTGTTTCTGATTCAGGACGATGTTGAAATCTTGCGAGTGGCGGCCGAGGAAAATGGTGAATTTCGCATGGAAGACGTCGAACCAGGCGTGTACTCGCTGGTTGCGGCCGGCAAGGACGGGTTTGCTGCGCTATCGCTTGAGCTCGTTGCAGCCGATGAAGAAGATGCAAAAAATGCCCAGCCGGGCAAGCTAGATGCAAACAACATTCGGCGTGTCTCGACCGCAGGCGCGAATCCGGCTCTGCGACAGCAGGGCCCAGTTAACGTGCCAGCACTTGGGATCGCGATCGTCACCGACAAAGAGGATCTAAAAATGATCAACAAAACGGTCACAAGGATCTTCGACCTTCGACAGGCTCGGATTGGACTGGCTCAGAACGGCCCTCCCATCGGAGGATTTAACGGTGGCAATCTCGGTGGTTTCGCACCAGG
>CAZLYM010000084.1:7929-11759 GCA_964563475.1 uncultured Pirellulaceae bacterium | reverse complement strand
GGTTTTGCTCCAAGCGGTGTTGCATCAGGTGGTTTTGCTCCAGGTGGCATTGCCTCCGCCCCCGCAAGCTTTGCTCCAGCAGGGATTTCTTCAGCGGCAGTCAATGCAGCGCCGCTGACTTCCGGCATCGGTTCGGCTGGACTCTCCTTGGGAGCGGGCCCTGGCAGCATTCTCGGATTGGCTGGACTAGCTGGCGGCGTCGTCGCGATCGCTGATGCCGACGATAGCTCGGAACCTCCGCCCCCGGCTTCGCCATCAACCACCGGAAGCTGATTGAGACCAACCCATGAATGTCGAACCTGATGAAACGCTCGATTCCCACGTTCAAGGCGAGCACGAGCAACCCAATCAGGGTAATCACGATTCGGATCAGTCAGCGGTCGACGATTCATTTGAGCTTGCCGACGATACGAACAGCGTCGACAACAGCGCCGAACAAACCCGAGACAGCCTACAGTCACCTCCGGCATCCACGCGGCCAAAATCGTCATTCGATCAGACGCTCGACAGTGCCGACAGGAACAAGTCATCGATTGACCAATCGCCTGACGAGGACCATTTCTCGGTCGACCAGCCGGCGGAGGTAGCCGAAAACAACCTAGAATCGCTCACCGCCAGCTTTACCGGTGCTGTCGCTCAGATTGGTCGCTACCAGACGATTCGCGTGCTTGGAGAAGGAGCGTTTGGCTATGTATTCGAAGCCCACGACCCGCAGCTCGACCGGACCGTTGCTATCAAGGTAGCCAAGTCGATCAACAGCGAAGTCGCAATTGAACGCTTCCTGCGAGAGGCTCGCTCGGCCGCACAATTGAGACACCCCAACATCATCCCCGTCCACGAATACGGACAAGTCGACGACAAGCACATCATCGTCTACGAGTACATCGAAGGCGAAACGCTCAAGTCCTATATCAGCCGCAACCGCCCACTCAAACTCAACGAAACTCTGCGGCTGGTCCGCAAGATTGCCGAGGGACTCGACTACGCACACTCCAAGGGCATTATTCATCGCGACATGAAGCCGGACAACGTCATGATCGACTCGTCCGGCCAGCCTCATATCGCTGACTTCGGTTGTGCCCGCTCTGTCGAAGCAGACGTCAGCTTGACGATGGATGGATCCATCTTGGGAACGCCAACCTACATGAGCCCCGAACAGGCCAGCGGAAAAGCCAACACCGCCGACGGTCGCACCGACATCTGGTCGCTGGGCGTCATGCTGTACGAAATGGTTGCCGGAAAAAAACCGTTCTCCGGAAAGCTAACCGATTTACTGTTCTGGATTCGCAACCACGATCCACCGCCGCTACGCAAGATCAACGCCGCGGCTCCAGTCGACATCGAAACGATTTGCAAAAAGTGCCTGCAACGCGAACTACCGGATCGTTTCGCAACCGCCCAAGAACTAGCCGAAGAGATCGAGCGTTTTGAGCGGGGCGAACCCATCCACTCGCGTCCCGTCACCACCTTGCGCCGGCTGAGCCTGTGGAGAAAGCGAAACCCTACCGTTGCCAACTTGCTGGCCACCGTCGCGATCACACTGATCGCCGGGACGTCGGTCTCTTCCTACTTTGCCTTGAAAGCATGGCGCGAGGAAAACGCAAGGATCAATTCGCAACTAGCGCTCGTTCGCACAGCCAAAGCGACCGAAATACCCGCCTTGCTGCAGTCACTTCAGTCGTCTCGATCAACCGTCCTACCGATTCTCCGAGACCGGCACGGCGACACCGAAAGCAAACCATCCGATCGTCGGCGACTCGCCACCGCCCTGCTCTACTTCGAAACCGACGCCGATCAGAAGGCCGAATTATCCGCACTGCTCGCCCCCGATTTGCTTGTGGCAGACCCTGACCAGTTGATGATTGCACGCGATGTGATTGTCGACCGAAAACGCCAAATCACCGACGGTCAGCTCTGGCCTATCGCGCTGGATGAAGTCGATGGAACAGACGCAGGCCAACGTCTTCGCGCGGCGTGCCTGCTTTCGAAACTTGACCCACACGATGAACGCTGGTCGACCATCGCAGGCGATCTGTCCGCAATGTTGGTCGAGATGAATTTGATCGAGTCGGTTCAATGGCTGCCGGGGATCAAGCCAATTCGTGACCAACTGCAGCCGTCGCTACAAACCGCGTTCCATAACAACGAAAATCTCCTCAAAGACCAACACGATAACTCCGCAGCCTTGCTTGCTAGGCTCTTTGGTGATCAGCCCGAGACATTAGCTCAACTGGTCGAATCAGCGACCCCCACCCAGCTTCTTTGGTTGCTC
Source organism: uncultured Pirellulaceae bacterium (assembly GCA_964563475.1). Taxonomy (GTDB): domain Bacteria; phylum Planctomycetota; class Planctomycetia; order Pirellulales; family Pirellulaceae; genus Mariniblastus. The sequence goes on along the minus strand of CAZLYM010000084.1, from coordinate 9,487 downwards.
AAGGCACTCGAAAACAACCCGGAAGCCGCCCACAAACCGCTGACCGATCGCCTAGAAAAACTGGAATCGGTTGCCGAGACTGAGCAAAGCGTGATCGCGAGAGCAAACCTGATCATTGCGATGATTCAAATGGATTCAAAGCACCACTGGATTCACCTTGACCGCAAAACAAACGTGTCTGTGGCGACGGAGATCATTGAACGGCTGGGACCGGCAACGGGGCTCAACACGGGCTCCATTGCCCACCTGACAAGCCAACTTTCAACACCGCAATCAGCCGATCCCGGACAAATGGCCAGCTTGATCCTTGCCCTAGGTCAATTTAGTGATTTGCAAATCCCGCACTCCAGACGCAAGTCTCTGCTTCCGCTGCTGCTGAATGTGTTTACCGATCACCCTGACGCGGAAGTCCACGCTTCGGCTCGTTGGATTCTGCAAAAATGGGGTGCCACATCCGAACTGAAAGCGGCCGAGCTGGAACTTAGGTCTGCCGATCCAACGCCCGGCCATCGCTGGCATGTCGATCTTGCCGGGTACACGTTTGTCATCTTCGAACCGGTCGACCAATTCCTGATGGGAACTCCGAAGTCACTGACCGAAAGAGCGAAGGCTCAGGCCAGCCACACTGATGGCGAGCAACAACATCTCCGCCGCATCCCGCGCCGGTTTGGTATCTGCACTCACGAGGTCACCAGTGCTCAGTTTGAGGAATTCGAAGACCACATGGTCACGCGATGGAAACAAAAACTGGCAACGATGGACTCCGAGGACCAATCCGAAGCGGGGCAATTAAAGGCTTGGATCGCGGACGCGTCTCGACGGCAGAAGCGCCGGTCTGACTATTCCCCAAATGCGCCCGTTGCCGAAATCTCATGGATACGAACGTTGGCGTTTTGCCGCTGGCTAAGCGACAAGTACTCGACCGGTTATTGCCTGCCAACGGTCACGAAACTGCAACAACGTTACAAGGACAAAAGAGACGTACCGCTGTTGGAAAAACAATTGCGACGCTCTGGCTACCGATTGCCGACGGCCGCCGAATGGGAATATGCGTGCCGAGCGAACACGCCCACGCTTCGCCCCACCGGCATCGTTTTGTCGCGTTTGGAATCCTACGCCTGGTACGGCGGCGACCGTAATTTTTCCCTGCAAGAAGTCGGGACGCTCAAGCCAAATGGGTTCGGCATGTTTGACATCTTGGGCAACGCAAGCGAGTGGTGCTTGACGTGGTTCCGAGAACCGCTTCCCGACGAAGACCTAGCCATCCCGAAGGAACTTGCCTCTTCGGAGCATTCAGATCCAATCTGGCCTGACATCGGCAAATCTCCGACTGGCTGGCAGAGCCTCTTTCGCGAGCACCGTGGCGCATCCTACCTCGACAAAGCCGGTGACCTCCGTACCGGCAAACGGTCCTATTCACGTCCGACCAATGGCGCGGCCTATCTGGGTTTCCGATTGGCCAGAACCTACGAGATGGAAGACGAATAGATCCAGTGATACCCGGCTAAATTCACGATAGGCGCGTAAAAAACGCTTGGCAGTCAGCCAAGCGTTTTTG
>CAZLYM010000084.1:0-7829 GCA_964563475.1 uncultured Pirellulaceae bacterium | reverse complement strand
GCTAAATTCACGATAGGCGCGTAAAAAACGCTTGGCAGTCAGCCAAGCGTTTTTGGTTAGATGGTTAGAATGATTCGATGCCGTCCTCAAATGATTACTCGTTAGCGAACATCCCATCGGGCAAGTCAATTTTCTCCTGCTCGGCCGCGATACGCAGCTTGTTAATCGCACGAGCCTCAATCTGGCGAATGCGTTCCTTCGTGACACCCAGTCTCGCTCCGACTTCTTTCAAAGTCTGCGGTTCTTCGCTGTAGTCCAAGCCAAACCGGCTGATAATGATCGCCTGCTCACGGTCATCGAGCGATTCCATAATCTGGCTAATCTGCTCTTCACGTCGTTTTTGATCTGCTTCGACCGACAACTGATCGGAGCGCTGATCGGCGTGAGCCAAGAACAACTCTTCCGACGTCGGACGGAAACGCTCCCGCTGACGGAACTCGCCTGGAATCGTCCGAGCGAAGTTTTTCATGATCGCCCAACTGGCATAAGTACTGAACTTGTTGCCCCGAGAGTAGTCAAACTTCTCAACGGCTCGGATAAGCGACATGTTTCCGTCACTGATCAGCTGGAAGAAATCTTCGCTGGCATTCACGTGACGCTTGGCAATCGAAACGACCAAACGCAAGTTGGATTGAACGATTCGGTTTTTGATTTTGACCGCTTGGTCGTACAAAGACTCAACCTCATCCATCAAAGACGCTTTTGCTCGCGTAACATCTAGCGACTCACGTAGCTTGTTCGCCTTGCACTTCAGGAAGTTGTACTTGCGGAACAAGTACTGCTCCTGCTCGCGATTGAGCAACGCAACCTCGTACAGCGATGCTAGGTAGCGTGGCAATCCAGCCGGTGCCTTTGTTCTTCGAGCCGGCTTTTCAAGCTCGGGCATCGGAGAATCCACAATCTTCTTGAACGCGGCTTTGCGATGAAATTCTGCGTTGTCCATGAAGTCCAGCGGCAACTCCATGATCGCCGTGGCTCGCATTTCGTTGATCACACGATAGACCGTCGTGCGAGTCCGGCAGTACCGCCGAGCGATCGACTCGGCCGATTTACCTGCTTGGAAATCTGCGTAGATGCGTTCCTTCATCTCCAAATTCAATGGACCTGTTTGATTTGGGAAAATTGAGATTTCAGGATTGTCAGTATCGAACTGCTTGATGGTGTAGCGAATCGTTTCAACGCTACGCCCAACCTGACTGGCGATCCGACGAGTCACCTCGGCAGGGCAACCGCCAACTTTGGCAAGCCGACGAGCGCGTTCGATGATTTCTTCCTTGTCCTGACTGGTCAGCTGACTAAAACGTTCGCCACGTTTTACTTTTTCACGATTGTTTTTCACAAACTGATCGACACTCGTGTGCAGAAAGCCAACTCGCTTCCGACCACCGTCAAAGATGAATTTACGGCTAACTAGGCCTTGTCGACGCCAACGGGAAATCGTCTTGGTCGAAACATTGAACATTCGGCTCAGGTCATCAACCGTGTGCACGGGCTGAGCGACATCATCGGCGGCCACATTCGCAGCCTCCGAAAGGTCCTCGATAAAGCACAACAGATCATGGCGCAGATCTTTCGTACTGATCTTGATCACTGGTGCATTCTCAGGCCGAAACCCCGTCAGTCGAAAAGAAATGAATTCGAAGTTGTAATCGCGGCCATCTTTCAAGTCACGCAGCAAACGCTCGGCGCAGTCAACCTGCTCAAGCTTTCGGTCACGCGGCGCAAAACGGACCTGTTGGTCGCGTAGTTCAGCGATGAAACCACATTTGTAATCAGAATGCATAATCTTCTCCTTAAGTGCCAAACTGAAATCAGCTGGGCGTTTCGAGGCCAAGTGAACCGCATTCGCTGTCAATTCAGCTTACGGTTCTCAGCGGGACTCGGTTCAAGCTGGGGCCACCCGATTCCGCCTTAATCTCTGTCTTTTTGGTGAGCATTTGCTCTTTAGATGACAGCTAATGCAAACGGTGTTCCATAGAGTCTCTCAAGTGTCCAGTTTTGACGTTTTTTCCGGTAAATCCCGCACAAATGCTAACAAAAGTCCGTCCGCAAGCAACTTGGCGGCATCAAGAATCGTTGCGAAAGGAGACGAGTTTGTTCGATTTGAGACAGCCGTTGTCCGATATTAAGACACATGAGGATCCTTGGATGTTCCTTAGATTCTCACATTTATACCGTATTCTTCGACTGTTTCGGGTTTTCTGATGCTAACTGTAAAGCGTGTAACCATCAATTCGTATGCCGTGGCACCCTTGGTCGCTGTCATGTTTTTGACCATAGCTTCCACCGCGAAGGCTCAATCAGTCGATATCGATATCGCATTTGACAAATCCCAGCAATCTCGAGTCGTCAGTGATTACCTCCACGAGGGCGACGTGGTAATCCCCAAAGCCAGCGACACGACGCAGACCCAACCATTGCCCATGCGTGTTCAGGCACATATGGATTTCTTCCAACGGTATACCGGAAACGCATCTGAAAATCAGGCGATCCGTTTTTATCGCGAAGCAAAATCTTCGATCAATGTCGACGGTGGTGAAACCGCCGCAGTTCTGGAGTCTGGCAATCGGCACATCGTGACTCGCATTGTCCCCGGATCGACGCGCCCGATTCAGGTTGCCTCTTTGGGTGACGCGTTGCAACAGTCTGAACTTGATTTGCTACGCAATCCAGGTGATCCGCTGACCATCCCGGCTCTCTTTAACCGCGCCAACGTTTCAGAGGGTGAAAAATGGGATGCTCCCAAAAAGGCATTGGGAAGCTTTCTTGCTGTTGATCGAGTGATGAAAAACAACGTGAAAATTCTGCTTAAGTCAATCGAAAACAGAAAAGCGAAAATCTACATATCCGGCAAGGTACAAGCGGACGTTGACGATGTCAAAACTAGCATCGAGCTGACTGGAATGCTGTTGGCTGACTTGTCAGATGGCTCGATTTCGTCACTGCGACTCGACCTCCGCGAGCAAAGGGTACAAGGACAATTGGCGCCGGGCTTCTTTGGCCGCACGAAGATCGTGACTCGTGTCAGCTCAGCCAAACCAATCAAACAGTTGTCAACACCCACGATTAAGCAATTAACCTCCGGCAGAAAAGTTCTACAGCGACTGAAATGGGTTTCGGATGCCGGTCGTTTTCAGCTTCAGTACGATCCCTCGTGGCGACTGATCGCGTCAGAAAATGAAGCGGCCATTTTGCGATACCTGAACCAGGGAGAACTAATGGCTCAATGCAGTGTCGTTCGCCTGCCTTCTCGACCTGCCGATAATCCACTGACTCTCGAATCGTTCAAAAAAGAAGTCGCCACAATTGTTGCTGCTGACAAGGATGCGAAACTGGAATCAGCCGAGCAATTAAAATCTCGCTCCGGATTGAATGTTCTCGAAATTCAGGTTTCCGGAGTGGTCGAAGACGTGCCGCTCAACTGGATGTACTTTCACGTTTCCAATCACCAAGGCCGTTGCGTGACGTTCGTATTCACCCTAGAAGAAGAACTGGCCCCCGAAGTTCGCCCAGCGGCTCGGAAGCTGGTCAGCAACCTGAAGTTTTTGCTACAGAAGTCATCGCGAAAATCACAGGCGAATCGCGCTCCCGAGTCATCGCGGCAAGTTCGCTGATCGAGCCAACAACCGAAAACTAGACCGTTCGGTAGGCTGACATCCCCAAGTAGGTGCCAGAACGAATGTCGTCTCGTCTCGCGTCATGCAACTACGGTGACGCCAAGGGGTACTCTGCCGCTGATTCCAGCGCCGACGATCCTGCCGGTGGACACCAGCAGGCTAATCGCCGATCATGTTTGGTTTATCCGTCACCCAACTGACTTTAAAACCAGATAACGAACATGCTAGATCTGTACGATAAAATTCAAGAAGCTGTCGCCTTTATCCGTAGCCAGTGGGATACTCCGCCCAAGGCTGGAATCATTCTTGGGACCGGGCTCGGATCACTGGTCGAAAACATCGACGTCGCCGCATCGATCGACTACGGAGACATTCCTAACTTCCCGAAATCGACAGCAACGTCGCACAAAGGTCGCCTCGTTTGCGGAACACTCAATGGCCTGCCCGTCATCGCGATGGAAGGCCGGCTGCACATGTACGAAGGGTACCCACTCAAGCTTATCACGCTGCCGGTTCGCGTCATGAAAGCATTGGGTGCGGATCTACTGGTCGTTTCCAATGCCTGTGGTGGCTTGAATCCGTACTACAGCTGCGGCGATATCATGTTGATCGAGGACCAGATCAACCTGATGGGAGACAATCCACTGATCGGAATTAACGACGACCGATTGGGCGAACGTTTTCCTGACATGTGCGAACCGTACACGCAATCGTTGGTCGACCGAGCCCTAGCGATCGCTCGCCGCGAAAACATTGTCGCGCACAAAGGTGTGTTCGTAGCTGTCGCCGGGCCGAATCTGGAAACCCGCGCTGAATATCGATTCCTGCGAACCATCGGAGCCGATGTCGTTGGCATGTCGACCGTCCCTGAAGTAATTGTGGCCGTTCACGAAAAAATGCGAGTCGTTGGGTTCTCGATCATCACCGACATGTGCCTAGCCGACGCGCTCAAGCCGGCAGATACGAATGAGATCATCAAGGTCGCTGGCGAAGCCGAGCCCAAGCTTACCAAGCTGGTCATGGGCGTACTGGCTGAGGAAGCGTGATGAACAACGCTGGTGCTGACGATCAATCGCTGGAAGCCTCGATCGATCGGGCCGCCGAATTCGTACGGTCCAAGTGGGACCGAGCGCCTCGCTACGGAATCGTTCTGGGCACAGGCGCAGGAGATCTGGCGAAATCGATCGAAACGGAACAGGCGATCCCTTACCCGGAAGTCCCCGGCTTTCCTGCCAGCACTGCCCTAGGGCATAAAGGGCAATTCGTCTGTGGCCGATTTGCGGACCACGATGTCATCGCCATGGAAGGTCGCTTTCATCTGTACGAAGGTTATCCCGTCGACCTAGCCACGCTGCCGATTCACGTGATGCACCGACTGGGTGTCGAAATCCTGTTTATCAGTAACGCCTCCGGAGGCATCAGCCCGAAACTTGCCAGCGGTCAGATCATGGCGATTCGCGGCCATGTTGACTTCATGTTTCGGTCGACCGTGGCAATGAATGCCGACGTTGTGCACGAGCGACCCTCCATTCGAAGTGATTCGGCTTACGACACGGACTTGATCGAATTGGCGGCACAATCGGCTCGCCAAAACGACTTCCCACTCCATCAAGGTATCTACGCATCGATGCTGGGACCGAACTATGAAACTCGGGCCGAGTACCGGTTTCTACGAAGGATTGGAGCGGATGTCGCCGGGATGTCCACGGTCCCGGAAGTCGCCGTCGCCGCCGCGCGTGGCATAAAAGTCCTTGGACTGTCGGTCATCACCAACGTGGCCAAACCTGATGTTTTGGAGTCAACTTCGGGGCAGGAAGTCATCGATGCCGCCGTAACTGCTGCCCCGCACCTGACCGCCATCGTGTCGGACGTGATCCGCGCGACCTCGGCCGCTTGATCAAAAAGCTTGCTAGCACGGGTTGATTCGGCCGATATCTGGCTAGGTCGCGTCGCGAGCGATTGATAAACTCCCTCGATTGGATCAACGCTTCGAATCAAGGAAGATCAGATGCTGATAGGATCATTTCGCGCCATGCGTTCGCTGGCTTTTAACGCTCTGTTATCAATTATCGCTTTGGGAATCGTGCTTACCGTATCAAGCACCGCCAAGGCGCAGTCCCAGCATCAGGGTCGGCAGAACCAAGCCAATCAAAACCGCATCGATCCGAATTCACTCGAATTCGCCCAACGAGTCAAACAGCAGCACGATGCGATGCTTGCCGCCGAACAGCAGGCGGCTCAACAACGAGTAGCTCAACGCCCGTTCCCCCAGCTACCACCCGAACAAGAAAAATACCTGCACGACTTGCTCGATTACTGGCAGCAAAGCAGCGACCAAGTCAAACAGTACGTCTGTGATTTTCAACGGTTCGAATACGACACCGAAATTGTTAATTATCGAGACCCGGGAACCAATCAGCTGGCCGCTCACAGCATCGCAACCGGGCAGATTCGCTACGCGGCACCGGATCGCGGCTACTTTGAAACGACCGGCATGGTCGACTTCAAGGCTCCGCCAAAAGCTCCCGGCCAAGACGCCGACTACGCTCGACGCGACACCAACGGCCCGCTTGAGAAATGGATTTGCGACGGACGAAACATTTACGAATTTGACTTCGATCTCAAACGTTTGTACGAAACCGAGATTCCGAAATCCATGCAGGGCGACGGCTTAGCGAATAGCCCGATTCCGTTTCTCTTTGGAGCCAACAAAGCACTATTGCTGGATCGCTACTGGGTTCGAGTCATCACCCCCGAAGGCGCGACCAACGAGTACTGGCTAGAAGCGTTTCCAAAGCGAATCGAAGACGCTCGCAGCTACAGCAAGATCGAAATCATCATCGCCGAAGAGGACTTTCTGCCCAAAGCGATGCACATGTATTCGCCGCAGTATGATCCTAAGAAGAACAACTATGGCAGTCGCTACTTTGCGTTTGGCAATCGTCGTGTGAATGCCAAGAGCGCACAAATCCAAGACTTCTTTGGTCTGTTCGTTCGGCCTCAGACTCCAATCACCGGCGGCTGGAAACGAGTCACTCGCTCGGCATTGGAACAACAGCAGGCGACTCGCGAGAGTCTCCGCCGCCAAGATTCCGCTCGCACGCCCGACAGCTCCGTTCGAAAATAAGGCTCAGCACACGTACGAATCGCCAACGATCGAATGAGACTCGACGGCTATCCACCCGCGTGTGCTTTTGATGCTGGGGTGCCATGCTCACGCGAACTGTGGTGCTCTTTCAAGCGTGACAATCGAAGCATGCTCACGCAGCCCTAAAACACTGACTCAACGGTCGCATGAGCATGCCAATCCGCTGCGGTTGCACTTTCTCTTTGATAGCGTGAAGCATGGCACCCACGATCCAAACGACAGATATCGCCACAGCAACTTAACACTAAAGCCCGTGCCATTCGCCGATCTGCTTTACTAAGGAACGGACCCTGCGAATCGCTACTTCTTGATCGCAGGCCAGTAACCGGCGGCCATGCCGACCAGCAAACCGACCCCATGTGCCCAATTGGCGACGTTGCCCACCACCTGCTCCGAAAACGGGGTCATGCAAAAGAACAGCCAAACTATCAGGATGGTAACGGTGCCTTGGGACATAAACATACCGCTCGACGGGTCAACCTTCGATCGCATCCAGATAAATCCAAAAACACCATAGACCACGCCCGACATCCCACCCAATCTAGTAATTAACTGGCCACTGGGTATCAAACTAGGCCCGTGTCCACCAACGAACTCAGGCACGACACACTGTGCAAAATTTGAAATCACCGCAACCGAAAGTACCAGCAGTCCTAGGTACAACGTTCCATAACGATTCTCAACTATCCTGCCGAACTGAAACCACATGTACAGATTGAACAAGATGTGCGTGATACCATAGTGAATAAAAATTGGCGTGACCAATCTCCAAAACTCGCCACGCTGAATGCTCGCCAGTCGTAAAATCAACGAGTCTTTATTTCCGAGAGCTTTCGTCGCCAACTCCTGAGATAGCGGTGGAGCCACAGAAACAAACTGGAGGGCTTTCAATACTTCATTGTCGGGCGGTGCTTCGCCAATATTCGTCATCAAGGCCACCAAACCGCAAAGAACAATCAGCAACACAGTCAATGGATTTTTTTTCTTAACCTGACCGCCTTGCACTTTGACGATATTTTTCTGCATCCGCTTCCGCTGCAGAGCTTCTTCGCGTGCAATCGCAT
>CAZLYM010000083.1:0-15930 GCA_964563475.1 uncultured Pirellulaceae bacterium | reverse complement strand
GACAACTGTTCTACAAAAGTGTAGAACCGCTGTCTCAGCTGTTTCGATCAAAAATACTCCCGCACCGCGGCGGCGGTGTTGGTGGTGGATAAACAGTTGGGACAACTGTTCTACAAAGCAGGAAACAGTTGGGACAACTGTTCGACACAGGACAACGGTTCTACCGTTCCATCAGACTCGCAGTGCTTCCTCTTTTGGGAATTTGTCCTGATACGCGGTGCGGATTGGCTGCACATGCCGTTCAAGGAACTGATCCACTTGCTGGGGCGCACGTCCAACAAATGAGCTTGGGTCGAGCAACGAATCGATGTCGACCGAATTAAAATTCGCATCGGCTTTTAGTCGCTCGATCAAATCATTTTCGCGTCCGTGAGCTTTCACTTCCAACGAAGCGTCTTGGCTGTGCTGGCGAATCTGTTCGTGCAATTCCTGGCGGTCACCACCTGCCGCCACTGCTGCCATCATGATGTTCTCGGTTGCCATGAACGGAAGTTCGGCCGCCAGATGCTTGGCGATCACTTTTGGATACACGACCATGCCACTGGTCACGTTTTCCAGCAGGATCAAAATGGCGTCGATGGCGAGGAATGCTTGCGGCAGCACCAGTCGCCGGTTGGCGCTATCGTCCAGCGTTCGCTCCATCCACTGAGTCGCCAGCGTGTTGGCCGGGCTGGACTGAAGACTGATCACGAACCGAGCCAGCGAGCAGATTCGTTCGCTTCGCATCGGGTTTCGCTTGTATGCCATCGCCGAAGATCCAATTTGAGTTTTCTCAAACGGCTCTTCCATTTCTTTCCGACTGGCTAGAATTCGCAGGTCGGTTGCCATCTTGTGAGCCGACTGAGCCACGCCAGACAAAGCGTCAACGACCAGTGCGTCAATCTTTCGCGAGTACGTCTGCCCGGTGACCGCCAGCGATTCCTCGAAACCGATTTTCTCGGCCACCATCTGGTCTAACTGTTCGACTTTGGTGTGATCTCCGTCGAACAATTTCAAGAAACTGGCCTGCGTCCCGGTGGTGCCTTTGACGCCGCGAGCCTTTAAGCGGCCAAGTTGAAATTCCAACTGTTGCAGGTCGTCAATAAAATCCTGCAGCCACAGACAGGCTCTTTTTCCGATCGTGGTCGGTTGAGCCGGTTGCAGGTGAGTAAAACCCAGACAAGCGAGGTCTCGTTGGGCTGTGGCGAATTGACCCAACTGGGAAATCACGTGGGCTAAGCGGTTGGCCACAAATTGCAATGCGTCGCGTAGCAGGATCAGATCCGTATTGTCAGTCACAAAACAGCTGGTGGCACCTAGGTGAATGATGGGCATCGCATCAGGACACTGGTCACCGAAGGCGTGGACGTGAGCCATCACGTCGTGCCGCAGGCGTTTTTCGTGGGCTGCGGCGGCGTCAAAGTCGATTTCGTCCAGATTTTCCCGCATCTGGCCAAGTTGAGCGTCAGAAATATCGAGGCCCAATTGCTGCTCTGACTCGGCCAATGCCAGCCACAGGCGTCGCCAAGTACTGAATTTTTTTTGACTGCTGAACAGATAGCTCATTTCTTGCGAGCAATAACGGCTGATCAGCGGGTTAGCGTATGTCTGATGGTCCATAGAGCTTGTTCTTGGGGGCGTTAAAATCGTGTCGTGGAATAGAGCTTCTTAATAGGGTCGTTATCGCACTTTAGTGGTGATCGAGCAACCTTAGAGACGGCGCAGCTTGGAACGATGGTGCAATTGATTCAGATTATTCGGATCAGCCAATTTGCAGTCTTTACGTGAAACGGTTTGGACGATAGAAACCGGGTGGGGAAACCATTGTTGACATGGCGATTTCCGCCCGTTTCGGGAGGGATGCCACTAGAGGCGTTAGGAGAGATTGTGCGAAGTCGGATTTTATTCGTTGTTGCCTGCTGGCTCGTTTTCGGGACTACTTGGTTGGGGCTGTCAGACGCGTTGGGTCAGACTCCGCTGAGGCCAGCCGGACCTGCTGTTACCAGTCAGGAAATTCCACTGCGCCCGGATTCCGTGCCAACGGTCTCAGTAGAAGAAGCTGAAAAAGTTTTGCCGGCAGGAACTCCGCAAGCCACTCAACAAGTTTCCCCCACGCCTCAGGTGACCGATCCGTCACCTGCCGCGGTTGAATCGGCAAAAACAGAAAAGCAATCCGAGGCGACCAAGCTCATCGAGAAAGCTGTCCCCCTAGCCAAACCAGCCATGCAGGATAAGAAACCGGCAGCAGGTGGTGACGATGTGGCCGCCGCCGTAAAAGCAGGGACGCGCCTTGGATCAGCTCAGCTTTTACCTGGACACACGAAGGCTTGGGTTTCGATTCCGAACATGGTGCAGCTGACCGACAGTTTTAAGAAGACACAGTTTGGCGTGCTGGCTCAAGGTGATGCGATCAAGCCATTCGTTGAAAGCTTAAAGGATCAATTCCACGACTGGGCTGCGGAAAAGAATGTCCGCTTGGGTATAAAAATTGAAAACATCGACGAGTTTTACTCGGGCGAGATCTGTCTGGCGGGAGTTGTTCCGGTGGTTGCGGGACAGGGGATAAAACGGGGTTCGCACGGGTTGGTGTTGCTGGTTGACGTTAGTGGCCGTCAAGACAAAGCTGCCAAATTTCTTGCTGAGGTGAACCGACGTTTGGTCGAAAAGGGCGCGGTCCAAGACACGATTGAAATCAATGGTGCTTCGGTGACGCGATCCACCATCGAAAAAAAGAAACGCCTTCGAGCTGGTCAAACATCGCTGCAGACAATTTTCGATGGCTGGTTGCTCGCGTCTGACAACGAGAAGATTTTTCGCGATGTGATGTTCCGGTTGGTCACCACGAAACCTGGTAAGCTCAAGCCCGATGCGCTTGCGGCTCAGCCTGCGTTCAAGGCGGTCGCCGATCGCACCAGCTTGGCTCCGCATGAAGCTCAGTATAAGTGGTTCGTGGATCCGTTTGGCTACATTCAGTTGGCTCAGGCGTTGGCCGACGATGAGAAAGAGACACGCGAGCATCGTGACGACTGGTCAAAAATCTTGAAGGGTCAAGGTTTTGATGTTCTCAAGGGAGCCGGCGGTCAGGGTGGGTTTGTGTTGGGCGAACACGAAATGCTGCATCGCACCTTCGTTTATGCTCCTCAGAAAAATTTGACCAAGCCGGAACAGAAGCGAGTTTTTGGGCTGTTTGATTTCTCGAACACATCAGACAAGACAGTGACTCCCGCTGACTGGGTGCCCAGCGATTTGTCTGCCTTTTTTGTCGGCAAATGGAACTTTTCCAGTGCGTTGGAGAACGTCGGCTTCCTTTACGACGCCTTCTTGGATGACCCAGGCGCGTTTGAACGCGTTTTGAGAGATTTCCAGAACGATCCTGATGTGCAGCTGAATATTCGCAAGCTGATCGGTCAGCTGGACAATGAGTGGACGATCCTGTCGGCGACCGCCAAGCCGATCGATGGGAATAGCGAGCGGGTTGCCATTGCTTTCAAAATGAAAGCGGGAGCCGATGGGGCTTTTGTTCTCGACAGTATTCGACGTGCGATCGGAAACGGTCGCGCGACCAAGATCAAACTGGGTGGCAAGACGGTCATCGAAGTGGATTCTGAGGTCACGGGTGTGGACGAAGAAATTCCCACGGATATCTTTGATGATCCGTTGGAAGGCGACAATCTGGAAGACGAAGAGCCTGAGGAAGAGGCTTTCGCTCTGTTCGACAAGAAGTACTTTGCAGTCGAGCATGGTTATTTGCTGGTCGTTAATCACAAGGACTACATGAAACAAATTCTCGCCAATAAGCAGAAGAAAAAGTTGGTAGAGATGAGCGACTATCAACGAATCGATGCGGCGTTGCTAAAGCTGGTCGACAACAAGGTTTTCAGCGCTCGTCAGTTTGGGCGTCTGGACAAGGCTTTGGAGGCAAACTACCAACTTCTGCGAATGGGAAAAATGGAGCAATCTACGACGGTGCTGGCGAAAGTCATCAACCAGATTCTCAAGCCGAAGGATTCAAATGCTGGTGACGACAAAAGGGCGGAGGTGAAGCGGTTGGATGGTAAGGACCTTCCGGCGGACTACGCCAAAGCCATTGCCCCGTACCTTGGCATCATGGGTTGGGCTAAGGAAGTTGAAGAAGACGGATGGCGGATCAGCGGATGCATCCTGAAGCGAGCTAAGTAAGAGTCAGGAGTCAGGCATCAGGTTTCAGGCAGCAGATCTCAAATTTTAAATTTTAGATCTCAAATTTTAGATTTTGGACTGCGGCTTGAATCAGCACGTCAGACTTTTGAGCTCGTTCAGTCCTGAACCCTACCCTACTGAATCCTTCTTCACTCCTGCACGGTCCACACACCGTCCTCGCAAACGATCTTGGCCAAGTAGGGGCGTTGGCGGTCGGCTCGCTTGCGAACGTCTTCCAACAACGTGCGGCGCGAAGGCGTCGCAAAGTCTCGGAAATCGCGCCCCATGCCTTTGATTTCGATCTGCTTGGAAAAGTCGACGTAGTCGGAGCCCAACCATAACGTCGCCGTGCCGGGAGGCCGTGCGGGCGAGAGTTGAAACTGGTTGGTTCGCCCGGGTGAAACCGAGCCCTCCAATTTAAACGCTCGAAGTCTGTTCGAGCGAAACATCTCCGGCCAGACGATGTTCTTTTCCGGGATCTGGCTGACTTCTAGGAACCAGAAGTAGTTGTCCCACGGCCGGACTGTTTTGCAATCGAATGCAAACCCCGATCCACCCGGCCAACGGCGTCGATGCAGCTTGGTCCAATCGAAGATCGCGGGAATCGCCTCATTAATCGCGTCGTTGGCCCGCCCTCGATACTGTACCACCGTGTTGTTGACATATTTTCGATTCCGGAACCAAGTGTTCCAGGCAAATTTACTGAGGGCGATTGACTTAACGTTTCTGTCACCCAAAATACTTAACACAGGCAAGGGGACATGGCTGTTGGACGCATAGATGTTCATGTACCGGTCCAGTTCGCCCGAGATCCCGATCACACCGGCCCAATGCTCCGGGTGGCTCAGGCCGACATCGTAGGCCGCGTTGCCGCCAATTCCTCGCCCAACTAGGAAGACACGATTTGTGTCAACCGAAAACGATCGCATCGCGGCACGCAACGCTTTCAAAACGACTGCGTGCTCGTATCCCGAAGCGTTGTTGGCTTGCTGGCCGTCCTTTTCCTGCCACGGAACGACGACCACGATGTAGCCGTGTCGCATCGCTTGGCCGGTGCGAACTTTCAGTTTGGGGTTGTAGCGACCACACCACGCATTCAATTCGTTCAGCGGATTTTTGCGATCAGGCAAGGCCAGCAGTAACGGGTAGCGGCGATAAGGATCGTACTCTGGCGGAACCAAGGCTAGACATTCCACGTCAACCGGATCTGCATCTGCTGATGTTCCCGGCAACGTGATCTTGATGGGGATCGGTTCAGCTCCCGAAAGCGCGTCGACCGGGGGCGATTTCGGCGGATTCATTTGTGCGATCATGTCGGCCAGAAAGCTGGGAGTTCCAGCTTCGAATTGCTCCAGCTGCTTCAAAATTTCTGCTCGGCGAAATTGCTGATCGGGCTGAGTGTTCAGGTATTCGAAAACCAAATCCCGGACGTCGAACATGGACTCCGCCACCGCCAAGTTGTCGATCGCTCGATTGCCACCAAGCAACCAGCCACTGATCGCTAACGCAATTTTCTGCTGCGGCTGAGTGTTTGCGTCATCCGCCAAGCGAAGCCACGCTCCCAGTCGCGGCCCGTTGACCGAGTTTAAACTCGTTTCCAGCTCATTGGTCAGTCTCTCAACGGTTTTGGTTTGTTTCTCCGAAAGGTTAGGCACGGATTCAATTAATGATTTGAATTTCTGCAGAGTCTGCTCTCGTTCCTGATTTTCAACCTTCGACTTATTCTGAAGCTCCCGAAACTCGGCCAGAATTTCGCCCGCGACGCCTTCGACGTTGATCGCGCTGGTCAAGAATTTCTGCGCTAGTTCGTTTTGGCCAGAACTGAGTCGCAAGCGTGCCTCGGTTAAAACCTGTCTGGCGGCTTGCTGTTTGAGCAGTCTTCGAGTGCGTTCGGTATCTTTTTTGAGTTGCTCGTCGTCCGGGAATCGTAATTGGATCGACCGTAGTTCGTCGCTGGCCAGTTGATAGTATCCCGCTTGGATCAAGAAGTCGGCAATTTTTTGATGACTGGTTAGATCATTCGGGTCTTTAATCTGCCGCCGCAGTAACGGAAGGAGGATGCTAGTGGGAACGCTGCCGACACCAATTCGCATGGACCATTGTCGAGAAGTCCCGACGAGCGTTTTTACTTCGCACAGTCGAGGCGTGACGCTGGTGATCCCTTGGATGATCGTCTTGATCCGCCCTCTGGGGTCTCGTAGGGTCAGCAGGCGGTGACCATTTTTGTCGAATGGCCCGGTTCGGATAATGCTACCACCAAATTCGACCGAGCTATTGGATACGCGTTGAAAAACATCCAGTTGAACTTCATTGCGATTGGAATCTCCTAGGCCGCCTTGGACTCGCGTGTCTCGAACGAAAACGCGTCGCAGTCCATCGTCAATGACAACGATTGGCTTGCTGTCAAACGGATCTATCACCGGAGTGTCGGCATACATTTCACTGATCGAGCCCACTCTTCCCTCGTACTGGGCTCCTGACTGCATCGTGATGACTTTGGGCTCAGGCTGCGCATAAGCCTGTGCTGCCGTGCACATCAACGCCAAGCAGCAGAGTCGTCGAAGAAGTATAAGCTGAACCCGTTCCATGGGATTGTGCCAAATTGGTTTGGTAAGTTTTAAACCGATCATCATAGCACAAAAGCTGGCATGTAAAATTCTACTCAGGCGCCCTACCCGATGATCTCACGCTTTCTGTTCACGTAATCCCAGACCACAAAACGATCTAGATCGCCGCCGCCAGTGAAGAACACTCGGCCCTGCGTCGATTCGCTCAGCCGATGAGCGAACCGGATATCGGCCTCGGACTGCGACCAACTGGGGACGAGAAACGTGTTGATCGTGATTCCGTCTCGCGCACACAGCGCGGCTTCTCGCATGGTGGCTTCTTCGGTGCGTCTGTGCGGCGGATAGAGCAGGAAAAGGGTTGAGTCTTCAAAATGGGCGGTTGGCAGCCCGTCGGTGATCATTAGGATCTGTCGGTTGGGCGTATCCTGCGCCGCTAACAATTGCCGCGCCAGACGCAGCGAGTGCTGAATGTTGGTGAAGTGCGGATGGATCATGTGCTCGCTGACGTTTTCGTCGGCCATGTCGACCTTCAACTGCACAACGGGGTGGTGGATGGTAACCGGCTTGGGCATCAGTTCGGCAATTTCACCTTGGCGGCGCACTTTGCCGAACGTGTACATCTCGACAAAGTTCAGATAGTCGCCCGGGTACTCGGTGCGAATCAATCCGTCCATCGCCATCGCCATGCGTTTGACGTTGATGTACTGCCCGTCGTAACGCATCGATCCGCTCATATCCATGATGATCACGGTTGCCGCTTTGGGAGTGTTGCGGGTGCGATGGATTTCGATGTCTTCGGTCTTCAAGCGAATGGGTAGCTCTCGCCCGCCCCGCAGCATCGCGTTGATAAACGTCTGTGGAATATCCATGTGCGTCAACGAGTCACCGAATTCGTACGGTTGAGTCGACTGCATTTCGACTGCGCCTTCGCCGACGACGTTGCCCTCATGACGGCCGGTTTTCGACGCGGACAAGTGGCTGAAGATGCGCTCGAGTAGCTTGCCTTGGAAGACGCGGTAGGCCGACGGAGTCAATTGGAACTTGCCGTTTTTGTTTTGGATACCCTGTTGCTCGGCCGCTTCCCGAACATAGTTTTCAATCATCCGCCGCATTTCCTCCAGCGAGTGCCTCTGGTCCTCGGACATGTATTGGCTAAGGTCGTCCATGTCGATGATGCTGATTTGACCGGTCTGCTGAGCTTCGGCTACCTGCTCCATCAACTCTTCGATTTTCTCAAGCTCTTCCTTGATCGCGATCGCCTGTGGGATCGTCATGGACTCGTTGCCGGTAAAATGGTACTTGGCCGCGAGTTCGTCGACTTGGTATTTGTCCTGCAGTTTTCCCATCAGCGCAGCCAGATGTTGAGCGAACGGGTCGGCGTCGTCACCGACGGCATAAAATAACCGCTCAAGATCGTACAGCTGTTCCTGTTCGATGGCTTCTTTGTGTAGGGGGCGAAGTTCTTCAGGTGGCCGGGGTCCTTTTTTTGCCGCTTTGTGGAATACCTTTCGGGCTTCGCGAACGACCGAATGGGTTTCGTAGGTTTCTAAGATCTTTCGCTTGCGGTCCTCCAGCATGGCCATGATCATGTCGAGCGACGGGCCCAGATTCTGGAACTGCGAAGGGTCAAGTTTAATGGCTCTGGCCATTTCCTCTTCGGTCAATTCACGCATGCTGCCGTAGGCCATCAACTGGTCCATCATGGGCGAGACGAGATCAGGCGGCGGTTGGCTTGGGCCGGGAAATTTGATGGGATCGTATTTGAGGTAGGTGTGAACGATCCCGTGTTTTTTATTCGACATTTTGCTTGCGTTGAAGAAATGATGGAGGTGTTTTAAACAGGAGGCAACGGCAACATCATCTGTTTAACCGTTCAAGTTACCACATTCCTGCACGTTGTCTTCTGCGTCTTCTGGGGCAATCTGTTGATGCAGCATATCTGTGTGATTAAGCTTCTTATTGAGTGTTTAACCTTATGGACGCGGGAAATATTGGCAAGTGACAAAACGTGGCAGTTGTCGATTACAATTGGCGCAATGAGTTGCTTGGCGGCACCTTTTTAAGCTGGACGTTCGATTTTTTCGCGTCTGATCCACCTTTGAGTTTTCAGGAATGTAAATGATGTCAATCAGAGCTTTTGTGGTTGCCACTTTGTTTTGCTTGGTAGCGTCGCAGTTGGCCACCGCCCAAGAAAAATCGGATCAGAGTTTTGCAGAAGCTTTTGCTGGCGATGCAAAGAAGATGTATTCGCACGTGGTGGAGCTCGTTGACGAGGCAGAAGTTGAGGCGGAACGCGAAGCCGATGAAGAGAGTCCTGACGTGGTTTCGGTTTACGAGAACACCACGGTGACCATTAAAGCCGATCGAAGTTACTCGGAAACGGTCCACCAAGTCAGTTTCGTTTCTAGTCGGGCAGGGATCGAGACTGCTTCTGCGCTATCTCGGCGTTGGACGCCTTGGTACCAGAACAAGCCTGAAATCACCGCCAGAGTTATTTCTCCACGAGGAAGTGAGGCGTGGCTGGATGCCAGTACGCTTGCGGAAGCATCGTTCGGGGAAGTGGATTACGGGATTTACACGGATGATCGCGCGATGGAAGGCGTGCTACCGAATGTTCGTAGAGGAAGCGTGATCGAAAAAGTGTTCCGCGTCGACCAGTCACGGCCATTTTGTGAGGCAGGCGTGATCTACCAAAGGAGTCTCTATCGATACCAAAGGCCAATCGAGTGGAAGTTGACGTTTATTTGTCCTAAAAGCCTCCCCTTTAAATACATGGTTGCGGGGGATCAGGAGGTTCGAGAGACCCGTACCGAGCAGGGAGACAACATTGTTGTCGAACTGACGATTGACCAAGAAAACGAAAAGGATGGTGACGGTGTTGATAAGGGACGGACGTTTGAGGTCAATGCGGGGCCCGATACCTATCAGTTTCCGAAAATCGTCGTTTCAACACAGGACTCGTGGGGCCCCATCACGGACTATTACCACTCGCAGATTGAGGAAGTGATGTCTGGGCAAGACTACAATCAGTTTGTTGAAACGCTCGACACACAGGGGATGGATTCGGATGCGATTGTCAGCGAGGTGCTCGCAATCGTTCAAGACCGTGTTCGTTATACCGGATTTGAGTTTGGAATTCGTGCGATTATTCCCAACGATTCCAAGGTAGTCTGGGAGCGTGGGCTGGGGGATTGCAAAGATCAGTCCACGTTGATGGTTGGGATCCTTCGAAAGTTGGGTGTCGATGCGCACGTCGCATTGTTGAAGTCGGGGTATGGAGTGGATTTGGCTTCTGATCACCCGGGGCTGAATGCTTTCAATCATGCGATCGTCTATATACCAGGTGAAAAGCCTTACTGGGTTGACCCCACGGCCACCTTTTATCCAGCGGGGACACTGCCCGTGGCAGATACCAATCGCTATGCACTGATTATTAAGCCAGGAAACGACCAGCTAGTCAAAATTCCTCGGGCGAAGAAAGACAAGAACCGGCAGACAACAAAACGAGTCGTGAAACTGCACGAGGTCCGCGACGGCGATTCCACTTACGAAATCGAATCCCATGGAATTTTTGCAGCGGCTGAGCGAGCTAGTTTTGACTATGCGACGCCCGGAAAAATGAGACGTGCGTTTTCGAACCGTTTGAAAACGAATGAAGGCTATTCCAAAGTCGATGAAGTCGTCGTTTCGTCTCTCGACGACTATCAACGCCCTTTCTCCGTTAGCTATTCGGCGGCGGGAGGTAAATTGATTGAACGGTATCAAAATGAAGTCAAGCTTTCTGTTACCAGTGATCTTTTTGAGCAAGATCTTCCGAGCGGGTTGCTGAGCCAAGGCGGGTACAGTTTCCGCGGTTCCGAAGATGGAGATTCGCAAACACGCACTCATCCATTTGTTTTTCCCAAGTTTTTTGCAACGGAGTGGTCGTTCGTTATCGAGCCACCACCCGGATTTGAAGTTGTTACTCTTCCCAAGCCAATTGATATCTCAGTTGCGGATTTTCGCTACCAAATTTCTTTCGAAGAGCTTGAGTCAGGTGTTGTTGACGGCAAGGTCGTTGTCGACACCGGTGATCGTGACCTGACGGCGAGCGAGTGTCAGGAAGTGCGGGATCAGTATCGACGTGTCGCCGGCTCGGCGCTTGAGTTACCGTTGAACGTCTTGCTAAAAGACAGCTCATTTTCGCTAATCGAGAAAGGAAAGTACAAAAAGTCTTTCAAGGAATTGGAATCGCTGGAACAAGCATACGACCAGCCTTGGCAGTATCAGCTCAGGAAAGCAAGGTGGCTCCGAAAGGTTGGTCTAGGGCTCGCGGCGCGCGATGTCGCAAGGCAGGTGGCAGAGGAGTTTCCTGATCACGATGCGATTCAGGCAGCTTACGGTGAAGAGTTATGCCACAACGAAGTCGGCCAACTTTTTGGAGAGGGGTATGATCGTGCAGGCGCGATAAAGCAGTTTGAAAAAGCGATTGAGCTTGACGATGAAGACTACGTGTATCACTGGTTTTTGGCTCAGTTGAGCATGCGAAATTACCACGCTGTCTTTACGCAAGACCGTGAAGCGGCCAAGGAGTCAATCAAGCACTATCGAAAAGCAGTGCGGTTGGGTTTTAAACCTGATTATATGCAGCTCTACCATGTTGCCACACAGTTCCTTGCATCCCGTGACCTGTCAGGATTGCACAAAGAGTTTGAGCGAAACGAGCTTTCTCACCAGTCGTTACCGGTCGTGGCTGCGGCCAAGGCTTTGGCGGGTGGCGCCGAATCGGCGGTACGTGAAATCGACTCGTATTCGTTGGAAGAATATTGGCACGAGAAAAGTTTAATGGTGACAGCTCGAACATTGACTTTTCTTGGCGAACCAGAATTGGCGATCGAGCTTACCGAAATCATCCCGAAGTCGAATCAATTCCGATCCTACATTGATAAAGACGCCGAACGGTACAAGGATGTAAGGCCGGATGAAATCAAGCGGTTCGCAGAAGATGATCCTCGCTACCCGATTCAAGCGAGCTTAGATGTGTTGTGCTCAGCAGACGGACGTTCGAGTTCTACGACCGAGTACTTCGTTAAGGGAACACAGTATGACGACATTGAGCCGATGCTGCGTCGTTGGGAAACTCGGCCGAGCTACGTACACTCGGTTGATACTGAACAGGTTACTGACATTAGTCGGGTCTTGCACCTGCAACAACAGCTTGGAGGTTTGGAGCAAACTGGCCGGCACTGGTTGAGTGCTCCAGCGGGAAAGTCTGGGGCGGAGGCGAGAAAAACGTTCCAGGGGATTCTTCCTTTTTTGGTGGCCTATGAAGATGGCAAGCCGAAACTGGTTCCCAGAGGTCAGAGGAACCAGAATTGGGGAGACTACGCGTTTTCATTACTCACTGATGATCTGCACGAAAACGATGAACTTGCTTACGAAATTCTGGATCAAGTCGCCAAGGACGAACCCCGAGTAGCTCAAATTGAGGCGACGCCATTTCTTAAACTGTACGAAATGGCAAAAGAGGAAGAAGACGCAGACGCTCGTTTTGAGTTATCGAAACTGGTCGCAGCAAGTCGCAGCAAGGCAACTAATGACGAAGCAAGCGAATGGTTGCACTCGAGACAAGCGTTCGTCGATTCGGACATCGAGGTGCAAATCTGTCGAGCGTTAACGCAGTTGCATCAGATTCGAAACGAAGCAGATCAGGCAATTGAGGCCGCTGAACGCGCGACTGAGTTGGCGGGGAAAGACTACCGCACGTGGGCTTATTTTCTGCTGGAACGCTATGACAAAGCGTTGGAAACATTGCATGCTGAGTACGCCGTTGCGACCGAAACAAGCATCATCAATTATCGGCACTTCGGCATTTGCTGCAAACAAGGGAAGTGGGATGAGGCTCGAAAAGCCCGGCGACGCTATGAAGGCAAGGGTTTACTGGCCAGTTGGTTTTCAAAAAGCCCGGATTCAAGCAGATTGACCAATCAATTAGTGTGGTGCAAGCTGTTCTCTCAAAAACCCTCCTCAGCGGATGTCTCGGACATGGAGAAATTGGTCGGCGATGCGAACCAAACACATTCGAGTGCGGAACATACTTTGGCGGCGGCCTACGCGGTCAGGAACCAGCCTGCCAAAGCGATTGAGGCGATGAAGCATAACTTGGATTTGAAGCAGCCCAGAGAATATAGCCGGAATGATGATGTCGTCATGGGTCGGATTGCTCAATCTCTCGGCCTGACCGAGGAAGCCAGGTTCTACTATCGACGTTGTATGGAAGTCGAAAAGCCAACCAGCTACGATTGTGACGACTTGAGTCGAATCTGGCTGGCAGAGCTCGACTCAAGTTCCGTCGATGTCGAAAACGTACCGTCCAATTCAGACGGCGATCAGCCAAAAAAATAAACTGGCTGATGAGACCGTCGACGACGAGGAAAACGTTCAGGAATCGGAGGCGAATTGATGATTCACCACGCATTTTACATTTTGTACTGATTCATGTTTCATAATTGTTGCCGCCGTGTGTTTGGGAGCGGGAGATTTTTTCCATCGCATAAAGCCCGGCGAGAACAAACTCCACGCACGACGCACGGACCGCCGTATCGGATGATGCGTTGACCTCGAACGCTTTCTCCCACGCCGGAGGGACTCGTTTGAGACGCTCGGCGTACTCGGACGATGGGACCATGTCGCCCACTTCGATCCGGACTCCCTTGCCGAAGATCTCCGAAATCTCCGCAAGGCCATGCTCGGAGACATACTCTTCGAACACGATCTGAATCGCTTCGGCCACGATGCTGTCGAGCACTTGTCGTTCGGACATTTGATGACTGCCCATCAAATCCAGTTCCAGCTTGCCCAGCGCAGACGTATAGAGATGTCCTAGGTCGCTGATTCGCGGCACGGCCGGTTTCTCGTTCAGCCGGATCGCTCGCTGTCGGGCACTGGCGATCATAGTGCGGTAATTGGCCGTGCTGAAGCGAACACTGACTCCCGATTGCTGGTCGACGTATTTGGACTTTCGAGCCTGCACTGAAACTTGCTCGCAAATCTCTTTCATGAAATAGGGAACACGAACGGGATAAGGACCATCCAGATCGATGTCGGCTTCCTGTTCCATGATTTCAATTCCCATCGCTCGATCACGAGGGTAATGAGTCTGAATCATGCTGCCGATACGGTCTTTCAACTGAGGAATCACTTTTCCGCTACGGTTGAAGGTTGACGGGTTGGCAGAAAACAGAACTAGCACGTCGATGTCGAATCGTACGGGATACCCGCGGATCTGCACGTCACGCTCTTCCAGAATGTTGAACAAACCGACCTGCACCAGTTCGTCTAGTTCGGGTAGCTCGTTAATGGCAAAGATTCCTCGATGCATCTTTGGGATCAGGCCAAAGTGCAAAGCGTCTTCGGTGGACATGCTGACGCCGCCGGCAAGTTTGGCCGGGTCAATTTCTCCGATGATGTCGGCGAACTTGGTTCCCGGCGCGAGTCGTTCGGCGTAGCGATCGTCTCGATGCCACCACGCGATTGGCACGTCGGCCGGGTCGTGTTGGGCGATGAACTCTTTGGCAACCCGACTGATCGGTGCCAAGGGATCTTCGTGGAATGGAGTTTCTGGAATGTCTAGGTACGGCACGTACTCGTCCAGAAACCGCACCAAGCCACGCATCAATCGGCTTTTGGCTTGCCCCTTTTCGCCCAAGTACAACATGTCGTGGCCCGACAGCAGCGAGATATTGATTTCTGGAATAACGGTGTCGTCGTATCCCACAATGTTGGGATACAGATCTTCACCGTCTGCCAGCATGCGAACAAAATTGTCACGAACCTCCTGTTTGACTGGCTTAGATTGCCAGCCGCTATCAAGCAGTTCCTTCAGGGTGGCAGGACGAGTGGAAGCGACGGTCGACATAGGTTAAATTTCCGTGAAATGATTTATAAATTCTTGTACGACACTTTTGTGAACCGGGAGTCGAGTCGATAGTTCACTGTGATAAAAGTAACTGCAATGGAGGCGAAATGATGGCGTCGATCGAGTTTATCTACTTTGATTTGGGTAAGGTGATTCTGAATTTTGATCACGCGATCGGGTTTCGCAATGTCGAGCAACTTTGTGGGGTGCCTGCGGAGCGAGTTCGCGAGATTTTGTTCGATCAAGGTTTACAGGAACAATACGAAACGGGTCTGGTCAATTGTACGCAATTTCATCAAGAATTTTGCCGTTTGGCTGATATTGAATCATCGAAGCAACCAAACAAGGAAGGCTTATTGCTGGCGATCAGCGATATCTTTTGGGTGAATCGGCCGATCATTCCCGTATTGACTCAGTTGAAGGCCCAAGGTTTTCCGCTGGGTATCCTGTCAAACACTTGTGATGCTCATTGGCAGTTTGTGTTTTCTCAACACTGGCTGCTGAAATCGTTCTTTGATCCGCTTGTGCTCAGCTATGAGGAAAAATCGATGAAGCCGGATTCGAAAATTTACGAATCTGCGATCGCGCGAGCGGGAGTCGACCCGGGTCGGATTTTTTTCACCGACGATCGGCCGGAAAATGTTGAGGGGGCGGTCACCCAAGGTATTGATGCTGTCTTGTTCACAAGCGTTCCTGATCTGATGAACGAACTGAAGAATCGCGGCGTGGTGACCAATTGGTAGCGTGCTACTTGAATTTTTCTGGCGACAGACGGCGGTTTGCGGATTTTGGCGTGTTGGATCGATGTCGGTGTGAAATTGCGTGATGTCGGTCGAGCGTTTACAATTCGGGGGCCGCTGAAAGGTCAGCGGGAAGGCATGACGCCTTTGAAAAATCTGTTTGCTAGGAATGATAGATGTCCGACTCTGATCAACAAACCGCCATTTGGACTCCCGGATGGTATGAACTCGATCAGACGCTTGTCTTGGGGCAGACGCAGAAGTTCTGGTTCTTTGAAACGTTGCCGGATTCGGTTTCGCAGACGGAGCAGGCGGGCGGCGATCCCGGCGCGAGCCTCATGTTCTTCAACAAGTCGGATACATCTGAAAACTGTGTCGCTCGATTTGCTCGCATTGACGAAATGCACCACCCACAATTGGGCTCCATCCTGCGAGTTGACACCGACGGATTGGACTATATTTTCTTTCCTGTCGAAGGGGAAGAAGTCATCGTTAATGCCGAAGAAGAACCCGGGTTGGCCTATGACCTTGACCCGCCGATCTCCGATTGGTCGATTGGCGTGACGCT